>JANNUB010000341.1:0-4880 GCA_031394795.1 Ignavibacteriota bacterium
AAGAAAAGATGTCCGAAGCCGCCGTGTAGGAACATGTACGTGAAAAGTTGCCACGGCAAAAAATTGGAACCGATAGGAAAAAGCGCAAACCACTCGATGATGTACGCGCTGAGAGGCGCTCCGCTCACGCGAAATGGAATCAGGAAAAGGCCGGTGAGGAGCCACAACGCAGTGTTGCTGATGAGAAGCGTTTTGATGACGGGCGGGAAGAAAGAAAAGCCGCCGAAGAAATTCGGTCGCCAAAAATTTCCGCCCATGGTTGAACGATAGGATGACATCAACTCTTCCTCGATAACTCGCTACACTCTACAACATCAATATAGAAAGAACGGTTCACAAGATGAATCCTCACGCAAAGGAGCGGGCGAGAGACTATTTCTTGTCGAGCGCCGCAACGCCTGGTAAAACTTTGCCTTCGAGAAATTCCAACGAAGCGCCGCCGCCGGTTGAAACGTGCGAAATGTGAGATTCAAATCCCATCTCCGCAACTGCCGCGGCAGAATCACCGCCGCCGACGATGGTGGTCGCACCGTTCTTCGTTGCTTCCGCCAATAATTTCGCGACCTCCAGCGTGCCGTTCGCGAAGTTCGACATTTCAAACACGCCCATCGGTCCGTTCCACACTATCGTCTTCGCGTTGCGCAATGCCAACTTTATCAATGTGATTGTCTCCGGACCGATGTCAAGCCCGCGCCAGCCCGACGGAATCTTGTTGACCGATACGGTTCGTCGTTGAGCGTTGTTATCGAACTTGTCGGCGATGACGCAATCTATCGGGAGAATGACGCGGCGGTTCTTCTTCTTGATTTCTTCCAACACCTGTCTCGCGAGCTGAATTTTTTCCTGCTCAACCAGCGAATCGCCGACTTCCATCTCTTGCGCGCGGAAAAACGTAAAAGCCATTCCTCCGCCAATCACCAGCACATCAACCTTATCCAGCAAATTCCGAACAACGTCAATCTTCCCGGAAATTTTTGCACCGCCAAGAATCGCAACGTACGGGCGCCTCGGATTGCCGACCGCCTGTGTAAGATACTCAATTTCTTTCTTCATCAAGTAGCCTGCGACACACGGCGTGAGGAACTTCGTGACGCCTTCGGTCGAAGCGTGCGCGCGGTGCGCGGTGCCGAACGCATCGTTTACGTACACGTCGCCGTAGCTCGCAAGTTCTTTTGCAAAGTCGGGATTATTTTTTTCTTCTTCGGAATGAAAGCGAAGGTTTTCCAGCATCAACACATCGCCTGCTCTCAGCTCGCCAACAATTCGCTTCGTCGCTTTCCCAACACAATCATCGGCGAATTTCACATTCGTGTTGAGCAGCGCAGTGAGATGTTTCGCGACCGGCTTCAGCGAAAACTCCGGCGTCGGTCCGCCTTTCGGTCGCCCCAAGTGACTCATCAAAATGGGAATCCCGCCGCGGTCAAGCACTGTGCGAATGGTCGGCAGCGCCTCAACAATTCGCTTGTCGTCAGAAATTTTTCCGTCATCCGACATCGGCACGTTAAAGTCGACGCGGATGAGAACTCGTTTTCCAGCGAGTTCTATGTCGTCAATTGTTTTCGCGTTCATATTTCTTTTCAGGTTTCAAGGCCAAAACGCCTGCCCGCTTCCGTTCCAGGGAATGGGCAGGCACTGACTTCTGACTTCTGACCTCTACCTTACGCAATCTTCTTCAGCAAATCCACAACGCGACACGAGAAGCCCCACTCGTTGTCGTACCAACCAAATACCTTCACCGTGTTGCCCATGCACATCGTCAGCTTCGAGTCCACGATGCACGAATGCGAGTTGCCGATGATGTCCACCGAAACAAGCTCGTCTTCGGAATACTCCATAATGCCCTTCAGGTACGTCTCCGACGCGTTCTTTAACGCCGCGTTCACTTCCTCTTTGGTCGCGGCTTTCTTGAGCGTGCAAACAAAATCCGTAATTGAAGCATCGGGCGTCGGGACGCGCAGAGAAAATCCATCCAACTTTCCTTTCAATTCAGGAATCACTTTGCCGACCGTTCGCGCCGCGCCGGTTGTCGTCGGTATGATGGATAGCGCCGCCGCGCGAGCACGACGCAAATCCTTGTGTGGCAAGTCGAGCAGCTGCTGGTCGTTCGTGTACGAGTGAATCGTCGTCATGAAGCCGCTCTCGACGCCGAACGTTTTGTGCAACACGTGCACCATCGGCGCGAGGCAATTCGTCGTGCACGATGCGTTCGAAACGAATTGCTCTTTGCCCGTGAGAATATGTTCGTTCACGCCAAGCACGACCGTCGCGTCAATCTCATCTTTTGGGGGAGCAGTGAGAAGAACTTTTTTCGCGCCCGCCGCGATGTGCAGTTGCAACTTCTCGCGGCTCGTGAACACGCCCGTGCCTTCGATGACGATGTCCGCGCCAAGTTCTTTCCAATTCAACTTCGCCGGGTCTTTCTCCGCCGTGACTTTGAATTTGTCCGTTCCCACCGTCATGAACTCGCCGTCAACTTTTATTGTGCCGTCGTATGCGCCGTGAACGGAATCGTACTTCAACAAATACGCGAGCGTTTTTGCATCCGTCAAATCGTTAACTGCAACAACATTGAAACCGCCTTGTTGTTTCATTCTGCGAAACACAAGTCTGCCGATACGACCAAAACCGTTAATCGCAACATTGATAGCCATGAAAAAATCTCCGAGTTTAACTGATATGAGGAATGAACAGTTTCGAGGGGAAGAGTCCTTGACTCGTAGAGTCTACGACCCGTAGAGAAACTGAATTTCAATTGCGGAACAATTTAGAGAGAAACGTCTTGAAATCCAACTGTCGAATCGAGTTCATGGAGTTGATAGAGTTCATAGAGTTTATAGAGTTTTCGGTGTCCCCGTATGCCAACTCTATAAACTCTAACAACTCTAAGAACTCTACAAACTTCTTCACGGTAAATGCGCATGGTCCGGCACAGCAACCGAAGCAGCAAACACTTTGTCCGCGCCGTGCGCCTTCAGAACACTCGCGCATTCATCAATCGTCGCTCCCGTCGTAATGATGTCGTCAACGATGAGAAATGTCGCGCGAGCAACGGTTGACGCGTGGCGAGGGTTCAATTCAAATGCCTCGGCGACATTCTCTTTTCGCTCTTGCGCGTTCAACTTCGTTTGAGTTTGTGTATGCCGCGTTCGTTTGAGAAGACGAGGGTAAATCTTCATTCCAGTAGCTTTGGAAATTCCATTGCAGATAAACTCGCTTTGATTGTATCCTCGTTCGCGTTCCTTCGCAGGATGAAGCGGAACGGGAACGAGTCCCGTGAACGAAACATTCGCAATCATCGCCGGAATTGCCTCGCCGACAAATTTTCCCAGCTCGATTCCGATGCGCGGCATATCGTCGTATTTCAAATGATGAATCAGAGTCTGAAGCGTTCCGTCCTTTTCAAAATGAAAAACGGAAGCAAGCCCGGCGATGTTGCCGCGAGAAGTCAGCTCATTCAGTTTGTCGCGGTATAGCTCATCCTCGACCGTAAGTTTTCTTATGCTTGACCAACAGGCAGAGCAAATTTTCCGCTCATCTTCTTTGAGATGATTTTCACATGCAAGGCATGTTGGTGGGTAAACAAACTCGTAGAGAGGACGAAGAACAGCAGCAAAAGGGGAGATTCTCATAAACGACTTGTAGGGGCACGACATGTCAGTCGTGCGGTTCTCAAAAAATAATCCGTGCAAATCTGTGCTAATCCCCGCCTGCCCTAATTGCGCTTTGAGGCGGGCAGGCGTGGTCAAGCTTTTTTTGTTTTCGCCGGCTTCATGGCTTCAAGCTTCGCAATCTCGTCGCGCAATTGCGCGGCGCGTTCAAACTCCAAATCCTTCGACGCTTTCATCATCTCGACGCGCAATTCTTCAATTAAATCCCTTCGCTGGTCGGCAGTGAGATAACGAACGACGCTTTCCGCGACCATCGGCATTTTCTGTCGCTCGCGGCGAGCATCGCGCTCAGCTTTCACGTCTGCGACGGCTGTGGACGAGAGGATTTCGTCAACGGTTTTGTACACCGTCTTTGCAGTAATGCCGTGGTCCACGTTGTACTGCACTTGTTTTTCGCGGCGGCGTTTCGTTTCCGTCATCATTCGGTCCATCGAACCGGTGATTGTATCTGCATAGAGAATGACTCGTCCGTTCAAGTTGCGAGCGGTCCTTCCCGCCGTTTGAATCAAAGATTTTTCCGAGCGGAGAAACCCTTCCTTGTCTGCGTCGAGAATTGCAACGAGCGAGACCTCAGGCAAATCCAATCCTTCACGCAACAGATTCACCCCGACCAGCACGTCAAAATCACCGAGACGCAAGTCGCGCAGCGTTTCCACCCGAGCAAGCGCATCCACCTCCGAATGGATGTAGCGCACCCTCACCTTGATTTCTGTAAGATAGTCAGTCAAGTCTTCCGCCATTCGTTTCGTCAACGTGGTCACGAGAACGCGCTCGTTCTTTGCCGCACGCGTCCGAATCTCCGCAATCAAATCATCAATCTGATTTTTCACGGGACGAACCTCGACTTCAGGGTCAACAAGACCCGTCGGGCGAATCACCTGCTCGACGACGACGCCTTTCGCTTTTTGCAGTTCGTAGTCCCCCGGCGTTGCGCTCATGTAAATGATTTGGTCAATCATCTGCTCCCACTCATCAAACGTCAGCGGGCGATTGTCCAGGGCCGACGGCAGGCGGAACCCGTACTCGACAAGCGTCAGCTTGCGCGAGCGGTCGCCATGATACATCCCGCCGATTTGTGGGGCAGTGACATGCGACTCGTCAATCACCAACAAGTAGTCGTCGGGAAAATAATCGAACAAGCACGATGAACGCGAACCTGCCGGACGACCAGCGATGTGCCGCGAGTAATTTTCGATGCCGGAGCAGTAGCCG
>JANNUB010000410.1:0-1517 GCA_031394795.1 Ignavibacteriota bacterium
GACCCGTTCTATCGGATGAACGAGAACGACGTCCAATGGGTGGATTCGCAGCAGTGGTTGTACAAACGTGAGTTTGTCGTCGCGCCATCGTTGTTGAAAGAAGATTCTGTCCAGTTGGCGACTGAAGGTTTGGATACATACGCGGCTATTCGTATCAACGGAAAGAATGTAGGGGAAACATCGAACATGTTCATCGAGCATCGGTTCGATGTAAAGAAATTCTTGCGCTCCGGGAAAAATACGATTGAAATTCTATTCGACTCACCGACCGTCCGCTCGAAAGCCCTGGAGAAAAAACATGGAGCGTTGCGCGTTGCGCTTGAGCCGCATCGCGTGTACGTGCGCAAGGCACAATATTCATTCAGTTGGGATTGGGGACCAAAGCTGACGACGTCGGGAATCTGGCGAGCGATTTCGCTGCAAACATTCTCCTCGGCTCGTCTCAAGAATCCATTTGCAAAAGTTCTTTCCGTAACAAAATATGAAGCGGTTGTTGAGCTGTTCGTGGAAGTTGAAAGATTCTCCGTAAGGAGTCTCGACGAGTCGTCGATGACCCGACCCGTCGGGAGTCGTCGACCTTCGGACAAGAAAGATTTGCTGCAACTCAGAGCGTTTGTTGGCGGCGAGGGTGCTTCTGTGGAACAGACGGTTAAGGTAAACGGAAATTCTGCAAAACTCTCGCTCCGCATCCCCCATCCGAAACTCTGGTGGCCGAATGGCTATGGCGAACAGCAGATGTACAAAGCCGTTCTTTCGCTGCTGAAAGATGGTGAAGAGGTAGATGAGATTGAAGTAGAATTTGCAATTCGCACGGTTCATTTGTTGCAGGAGAAGGACAAGGAAGGGAAGTCGTTCGTCATTGAAGTGAACGGCGTTAAGATGTTCTGTAAAGGTGCAGATTGGATTCCGAGCGACAGCTTTATTCCGCGTATTCCTGATTCGAAATACGAAACTCTGCTGACGCTGGCGAAGAGTGCTCACATGAACATGATTCGCGTGTGGGGCGGCGGCATTTACGAGCAGGATGTGTTCTACAATCTGTGCGACAAGCTCGGCTTGATGGTATGGCAAGATTTTATGTACGCGTGCGGCGCGTATCCCGAAGCGCCGTGGTTTCTCAAGCAGGCAAAGGATGAAGCCGAGAGCGTCGTCAATCGTTTGCGGAACCATCCGAGCATCGTTGTCTGGTGCGGCAACAATGAATGCGAATGGATGTTCTGCACGGAGAACCCAACCAGGTCTCCCGACGATATGAGCGGAGCAAAAATTTTCAGGGACATTCTCCCCGCAGCATGCACGAAGTATGACGGCACGCGTCCGTACTGGCGCAGCTCGCCGTTTGGCGACGGATTTCCAAACAGCGAGTCGAACGGCACGCATCATCAATGGTTTGTCTGGAGCGATTGGAAGGACTACAAGTTGTACGAGAACGATAACGCACGGTTTGTGTCGGAGTTTGGTTTTCAAGCTCCGGCAAATCGCAGAACGTTTGAAGAGGTGACGATCGCTGCCGACCG
>JANNUB010000599.1:0-33566 GCA_031394795.1 Ignavibacteriota bacterium
ATCGATGATGCAGCCGCCAAGAAAGCGGTCGCGGCTTTCGATGCTTCTTCCATGGCAAAAGGCGGCGAGCCATTGATGGATGAGAAGGGAACGGTGATTCAGAATTGGAAGAGTGCCGGCACGGAAAACCAATGGCTTTCCATCGATTTCAATTCCATGAGAGAAGTCGGCGGTGTGGTGATTGATTGGGAGAAAGAAAATTACGCGCCGACGTACGACGTCGAGTTTTCCGATGATGCGAAGGAATGGACGACAGGCTATTCTGTTGCAGGCGGCAACGGCGGTCGGGATTTTCTTTACTTGCATGAACAGCAGGGGAGATTTCTCAAACTCAATTTCAAAAAAAGCAACGCAAAGAATTTCGGCATCACGCGGCTTGAAGTGAAGGGAGCGGAGTTCGGCGCGAGTCCGAACGATTTCTTTTCATCGCTCGCCAAAGAAATGCCGAAGGGATTGTATCCGAAATATTTTCTCAACCAACAATGCAACTGGACTGTTGTCGGCGCGAGCGGCGATACGAAAGAAGCGCTCGTCAGCGAACTCGGCGCGATTGAAACCGACAGGCTGAGTTTTTCGCTTGAGCCATTTCTTTTCGTGGACAACCCGCTCGCCGAGTCGAGTCTTCGACCTGACAGTCGGGCAGGCAAACTCCTGACGTGGAGCGACGTTGCGGTGACACAATCGCTTGAGAACGATTACCTTCCAATTCCTTCAGTTCAATGGAGTTACGGCGGTTGGCGATTGACTGTGCGAGCGTTTGTTGCGGGCGCAGCCGGCAACTCGATGTTGATTGCTTCGTATCGTGTTGAGAACGTCGGCGGTTCGGCGTCACCCAAAGGAAAACTGTTTGTTGCGCTTCGACCGTTTCAAGTCAACCCACCGTGGCAATGGCTGAACATTGTCGGCGGCTTCTCGAAAACCGACAGCATCAAAAACAACGATGGCATCATTCGGGTCAACGACAAGACGGTGATTGCAATGAAGACTCCGACGGCGTTCGGCGCGACCACGCTCGATGGCGGCGACGTGACGGACTATCTGACGCGAGGAGTCGTTCCGTCGAATCAGGCCGTGATTGATGCGAATGGATTCGCGTCGGCGGCGATTCAGTATGACTTCGATGTTGAGTCGGGAGCCGCGCAAGAATTTCATATCGCTGTTCCGTTTCATCAGTGGAGCGGCAGTCCGATGCCCAACATGCGCGACGGCGCCGACATCTACACGAGTCTTTCGTTTGAAGCGACGAAACAATTTTGGGCGTCGAAGCTCGACAGGTTTCAGATAAAACTCCCCTCGTCCGCACAGCCAATCATCAACACCATCAAATCGAACATCGGCTACATTTTCATCAATCGTGATGGGGCGGGAATTCAACCCGGCTCGCGAAGCTACGAGCGCTCGTGGATTCGCGACGGGTCCCTCACCGCGACCGCGATGCTTCAGCTCGGCATCAAGGACGAAGTGCGCGAGTTCATTGATTGGTACGCGAAGCATCAGTTCGAGAACGGCAAAGTGCCGTGCGTTGTCGACAGCCGCGGCGCGGACGCGACGAATGAGCACGACAGTCACGGGCAATTGATTTTTGTCATCAAAGAGTATTTCAATTACACGAAGGATACGACTTGGATTCGTGCGAAGTTTCAGCATGTTGTGAAAACGGTTGAGTTTATCCGGACACTCCGGAAGGAACGAAAAACCGAAACATACCGCTCCGGAAATCCCGAGGAACGGGCATGTTTCGGTCTCGTTCCCGAATCCATCAGTCACGAAGGCTACTCCGACCATCCGCGGCATTCGTATTGGGATGATTTTTTTGTGTTGAAGGGATTGAAGGACGCAGTGACAATTGCCGCGATTCTCGGCGAAACAAAATATGAACGGGAATTTGCCGACGAGCGTGACGACTTCAAGAAAGATTTCTACTCTTCGGTTCGTCAAACGATGAAGAACCACAAGATAGATTACATTCCCGGCTGTGTCGAGCTTGGCGACTTCGATGCGACTTCAACGACGATTGGCGTGAACCCGTGCGGCGAGCTTGGCGCTATTCCTGAGCCGCAGCTTCACAACACGTTCAACAAGTGGTACGCGTTCTTCAAGAACCGCCGCGACGGCAAAATCGAATGGAAGGATTACACTCCGTACGAAAATCGCATCATCGGAACGCTTGTCTATCTCGACCAAAAGGAGCGAGCACATGAAGCGTTGAAATTCTTTATGAACGACCGCCGTCCGCAAGGCTGGAATCACTGGGCGGAAGTTGTGCATCGCGACCGTGCGACGCCGAAGTTCATCGGGGACATGCCGCACACCTGGTGCGGCTCGGATTTCATTCGCAGCGTGCGGGCAATGTTTGTGTACGAGCGTGAGAGCGATACCGCGCTCGTCGTCGGAGCCGGCATCGCCGACGAATGGCTGAACGACCCCGCTGGAATCTCTGTCTCGAACTTGCCGACGTACTATGGCAACATAAGCTATTCAATGAAGAAAGATGGGAAGACGGTTGTTGTGAATTTAAGCGGCGATGTGAAAGTACCGAGGGGAAAAATCGTGCTGAAGTCGCCGCTCGCGAAGCGGGTGAAATCAATTACGATTGATGGGAAAGGTGTTCGTGTGTCGAGCGCAAAGGAAATTGTCATCAAGAAGTTGCCAGCGCTGGTGGAGGTGAGATACTGAGTCTGGACACGTCATCGAGGAAAAAAACTATTCTGAATGGCTCATGGCATCTTCAGCCATCGAACGACGAATCGCTGCCGACGCAATGGGAACACACCGTTCCCGTTCCAGCGCTCGTTGACATCGCCAATCCCAATTATGATTGGAAAAAATACAAGTACCATTGGCATCGCACGACGTTTTGTGTTGAAGAGGAATCCGCGCTTGCATTCGTCATCATCGAGCAAGCGATGTTCGGAACCGACGTTTGGCTGAACGGCGAACTTCTTGGCGGTGACATCGCATGTTACACCTCGCAGGAGTATGATGCTCGCAGTGCGTTGAAGATGGGAGAGAACGAGCTCGTCGTTCGCGTTGGACAGCGAGAGAATCTTCCTTCGCACAGCGCGGTTGGCAAAGACCAGGAGCGCACCGACTGGATTCCTGGGATTTGGGGCGATGTGTACGTGGTGCAATGCGGCAATCCGCGTGTCAAGCTTGTGCAGGTGATTCCGCACATCGCAAGCGCTACCGCGGAAGTGCGATTGACTCTCCAGAATTTCTCGCGCGCAGAAGTTGCCTTTGATTTGCGGTGCGGTGTGTTCGAAAAGGGCTCGGGGAAGCAGGCGTCGCGGACGCAAGTGTCGCGAATGCCCGAAGCTGTTACGACGATCAGTGCAGAAACGGAACGGACATTTGTCGTCCATCATAAACTCGCCGACATGAAGTTATGGTCGCCCGAGAGTCCCTTTTTGTACGAAGTGGAGAATCTGATTCGTGTCAAAGGCAAAACCGTTGACGTGCTGCGCACGAGGTTTGGAATGCGTGAGTTCAACATCGAAGGGAGACATTTCTATCTTAACGGCAAAAAGATTCTTCTGCGCGGCGGCAACATTGCGTTCCATCGTTTTCTCTCCGATGCTGACAGAGGAACACTACCATGGAATCTTGATTGGGTGAAGAACCTGCTGATTGACATTCCGAAAGCGCACAACTTCAATTTCTTCCGCAGCCACATCGGGCAGATGTACAATCGTTGGTATGACATTGCCGACGAGCATGGCATGTTGATGCAAAACGAATGGATGTTCTGGACGACGACGGGAACGAAAGAACAAATTACGAAAGAGTTTACTCGCTGGCTCCAGGACAATTGGAATCATCCGAGCATCATCATGTGGGATGCGTTGAATGAATGCGCTGATGATGTTGTGCAGGAAGAAATCGTTCCCGAAATGAAAAAGCTCGACCCGACTCGTCCCTGGGAGTCGGTGGATTTTGTCGAAGAACATCCGTACATCTACTCACTCGGTCCCGTGCTGAACGATAGGAAGTTCGGCTTCACGCGCTCGCTTGATGAGATTGAGCGCTCAACGAAGCCGACGATGCTGAACGAGTTTTGCTGGTGGTGGCTTGATAAGGATTTCAATCCCGCGTTACTGACGAAAGAAGTTGTCGAACGTTGGCTCGGACCGAACTGGACGAAGGAACAACTCGTCGCCCATCAATCGTTTCTCGTAACAGAACTCGTCGAGTTGTTTCGTCGCATGAGAGTTGATGCGATTCAGCCGTTCGTCTATCTCAGCAACAACGCCGGACCGACGGCGAATTGGTTCGTCGGCGATATCAAGAATTTGCAGCCGAAACCGATTCTCGCGGCATTGAAGAATGCATTCGCTCCGTTCGGCGTGAGCATTGAATTGTGGGACAGGCATTTCTTTCCGGGCGAGCATCGGATGATTCGCGTGTTTGTGTTCAATGATGAGCCTGTGCAAAATGAAGGAACGATTCGCTGCGGCATTGTGAATGGAAAGCGGGAGTGGATTTTTGAAACGCGACAGCATGTGTCGGTCGAAGCGTCCGGCGTCGCAATTGTGTCGTTGTCGAAAATTATGCCGTCGAATGCCGGTGAGTATCGCATGCGTTCCGAGCTTCTGCGGGACGGGCACGTCGCGGCGTATTCAGAAAAAATTATCCATGTCGTCAACCAGCCAGAAGTTGCTGCGAGCATGAAAGAGAAAAATATCGCGCTGCTTGCGTCGAATAATGAGCTGCTGAGGTTCTTTGAGGAGAAAGGAATCCGAGTGTCCAATCTACTTGAAACAAATCTCAAGGAATGCGATGCGTTGATTGTTGAAGGCTGCATGGCGCGAAGCTCCGATTATCAATCGCGTCTCGGGGCGATTACAAAATTTCTTGAATCAGGAAAAACGGTTGTGATGTTGGAGCCGGAGTTCGAAACTGAAGAGAACGAAGTTATCAGCGTCGCGCTTGGTGTTGAGTTGAATGTTGAAAAGAGAGTTGATGCAGACAAAGGCGGCTACGATTCGTATGTCTTTGCCGACGACATTGCGCATCCAATCTGGGAAGGAATCTCGCCCGAGCATTTGACAATGTTCAACGGTGCATACGGCGGCGAGGTGGTTTCGCAGCACAACGTTATTCCGAACCTGAAGCATTCTGTTTTGGCGCGATGCGGATTACATCTTGCAATCATTGCGGCGTATGAGATTCCAGTGGGCAAAGGCAACGTGATTGTCTCTCGCCTGCAAGTTCGTGGAAGATTGGTGAAGAACGATGAACCGGATTCGTTGTATGCGCGCCGAGTTGACCCTGTGCTTCAGCAATTTGTTCTCAATCTGATAGAGCATGCAACACGATGATTGAACGCGATTTCTTCATGCGACAGATAAGTTTGCTTGCGCAGGCGCTGGCAAAAGTCCTCTTCCACAAGAAGAAGTACGAATATCCGCAGGCAAAGAAAGAAATAGACGGTGCGTGCAAAAGCCTGCTCGGCGTCGGTTCGGATTTCGTTCGTCAGTTTTCCGACGTGCAACTGATTGAGATGTTTGGCAAAGACGTCGAAACGACGGGTGTGAAATACTACATTCTCGGTCTTCTGCTGAAAGAAGAAGCGGAGATACATCACGGTGAGAATCACGAAGAAGAGAGCCTTTTGTGTTTTGAAAAATCGCTAAGCCTACTCCTCTCGGCATTCAACAATCGTGGAGCGCCGATCGAACCAGAACATCCAGCGAAGATAAATGAAGTTGTTCATCATTTGCAGGTGGGCGATGTGCCCGCGAACGTAAAAGAGAAACTGTTCGCGTTCTATGAATTCACCGGCAGATACGATAAGGCGGAAGATGTGTTGTTTGACTTGGTTGCGTATGATGCTCAAAGTATCGAACGTGGGATGGAATTCTACGGACGGCTGCTGAAAAAATCTGAAGAAGATTTGACGAATGGCGGTTTGCCTCGCAACGAGGTGATTGATGGAATGCGAAGTCTCAAAGAAAGGAAACTGGTGTGAAAAATATTCGAATGTCACAAGGAATTGCCAATCTGCTTATGACTGGCGTGCTGACAAGTGCAATATGTTTTGCTCAACCTCCTCGTTCGGCTGATGCGAGTGTTGAACAAAAAGTTGATTCACTTGTGCGCCTTATGACGCTTGAAGAGAAGTTAGGACAGTTGAATCAACTTTCGGGTCAGTGGGACGAGAAGCTGAAACGCCAGGTGCTGACGGATGAGGAACGTGACTTGGTGAAGAAGGGAAGGATTGGCTCGTATCTGAATGTGGTCGGCGCAGATGCGACAAGAGATTTTCAGCGAGTTGCAGTTGAGGAGTCGCGGTTGCACATTCCGCTTCTCTTCGGCTTGGACGTCATTCACGGCTTCCGCACGATATTTCCGGTTCCGCTGGCGGAGGCGTGTACGTGGGATCCGGCATTAGTCGAGCGCGCGGCGCGCGTTGCAGCCATTGAGGCGACCGCTGCCGGTGTGCATTGGACGTTCGCTCCGATGGTGGACATTGCGCGTGACCCGCGCTGGGGTCGGATCATGGAAGGCTCGGGCGAAGATCCGTATCTCGGCGCGGCAATGGCGGCTGCGAGAGTGCGCGGCTTTCAAGGAAGAGACCTGAGCAATCCGACGTCGCTGCTTGCGTGCGCGAAACATTTTGCGGGGTACGGCGGCGCTGAAAGTGGGCGGGACTACAATATCGCGCAAATTTCCGCGCGGACGATGCATGAAGTGTATCTTGCGCCATTCAAAGCGGCGGTCGATGCTGGAGTGGGAAGTTTCATGAGCGCGTTCAATGAAATCAACGGCGTTCCGGCAACGGCGGCTCGCTTTATCATGACTGATGTGCTGCGAAACGAATGGGGGTTCAAAGGATTTGTTGTGAGTGATTGGGGCGCCGTGGAAGAGTTGATGAATCATGGAGTGGCAGCGACACGTGAGGAAGCTGGACGGCTCGCTCTCAACGCCGGCGTTGATATGGAAATGGTCAGCCGCATCTATGAAAAGGATTTGCCTGCGGCGGTGAGAGAGAAACGATTGTCCCAAGTCGCTGTAGACGAATCTGTGCGGCGAGTATTGCGCGCGAAGTTCAAGCTTGGCTTGTTCGACGATCCCTATCGCAACTGCGACACATCGCTGGCGAAGAAGGTGACCCTGACGAAAGAACATCGAGATCTTGCGCGCATAGCTGCGCAGAAAGCGATTGTGCTTTTGAAGAACGAGAAAAACCTCTTGCCGTTAAGAAAAGAAATCAAGCGAGTCGCAGTTGTCGGACCTCTTGCCGCCGATACATTCCATCCTCTTGGAGGCTGGAATGCACAGGGAAGTAAAGATGATGTGGTAAGTGTGTTCGATGGGATTGCTCGCAAGGTCTCTCCACGAACGAAGGTTCTCTATCATCGAGGATGTGAAATCGAAGGGGACTCCGGCTACAATGCACAAGCTGCGGTGAAGATTGTACGTCAAGCGGATGCGGCAATTGTCGTCGTTGGCGAAGGATTGGACATGAGCGGCGAGGCTGCGAGCCGCTCGAATCTGGATTTGCCGGGAAAGCAGAAGGAATTTGTGAAAGCAATTGTTGCAACAGGGAAGCCTGTTGTTCTCGTATTGATGAGCGGACGACCTCTCACGATTCCTTGGGAGGCTGAAAATGTTCCGGCAATTCTCGAAGCGTGGTTCCTCGGAGTCGAAGCGGGCAACGCGATTGCCGACGTGTTATTCGGCGATGTGAATCCGAGCGGCAAGCTCTCTGCTACATTTCCGCGCTCCGTCGGACAAATTCCCATCTACTACAATTACAAAAACACCGGGCGACCGTTTGAGGAGAAGAACCATTTCACGTCAAGATATCTCGATGTGCCGAACACACCGCTCTATCCCTTTGGCTATGGATTGAGCTACACGACGTTTTCGTACAGCAATCTTCACGTTACAAACCCAATACTAAAGGCGCATGAAGATGTGAAAGTCTCTGTTGATGTTACGAACACCGGGACGAGAATCGGCGAGGAAGTCGTTCAGCTTTACATTCGAGATGAAGTTGCGAGCGTGACACGACCTGTGAAAGAGTTGAAAGGATTTCAGCGCGTGAGCTTGAATGCCGGCGAGAAAAAGAGTGTTGAGTTTGTGGTGAAACATGACGAGCTTGGGTTCTACAATTTGGAAATGAAGCGCGTGGTTGAGCCGGGATGGTTCAAGGTGATGGTGGGCGGAAATTCCGTGGATGTCATCGAAATTCGGTTTGAACTTCAAGAAAAATGAAACCACGGATTACACGGAAGAAGCACGGATTCACGCGAATGTATCACTCCGCGAAGATTCGCGCTGTTTTCGCGTCATCCGCGGTGAATGTCTTTTTTGTTCTGCTGTTCGCCGGTTGCAACGGGACATCCGACCAGCGCACCGAAATCCTCTTCTGGGCGATGGGGCGCGAAGGCGAAGAAGTCGCGAAGCTCATGCCGGAATTCGAGCGCCGCAACCCGACCATCAAAGTCAAAGTGCAAATGATTCCGTGGAATGCAGCGCATGAGAAACTGCTCACTGCCTACGCCGGGCAATCTCTGCCGGACATGTGTCAGTTGGGAAACACATGGATTCCGGAATTCCAAATCTTGAACGCTCTCGAAAATCTCAGCCCTCAGGTTGCGCGTTCATCGGCAATCGACGACACGAGCTACTTCCGCGGTATATGGGACACGAATGTTATGGACTCAGTGCTCTATGGCGTTCCGTGGTACGTGGACACGCGAGTGATGTTCTATCGCTCCGATTTGTTAGCGAAGGTCGGCTACAAGCAAGCGCCGAAGTCGTGGGACGAGTGGTTCGATGTATCAACAAAACTCGTGAAACAAGGGACGGCTGAATATGCGATTCTTCTTCCGACCAACAATGAATTCGCGCCACAAATAATTCTTGGGTTGCAAAAGAGCGCGACACTCTTGAAAGAAAACGATACCTATGCCTATTTCAGCAGCCCTGAGTTCCGAGCGGCGCTGACGACATTCCATAGCTTTTTCAAGTATGGCTGGGCGTCGCGCAATCCGGTCCAATTCATTAACCTTTATCAGGGGATGGCTGACAGGCAGTTTGCAATGTACATCAGCGGACCATGGAACATTGGCGAGTTCAGCCGGCGGATGCCGCCGGAACTGCAAGACGATTGGATGACGGCGCCGATGCCGGGACCCGATGGCAACATCGGCGTATCGCTTGCAGGCGGCTCGAGCTTGGTGATGTTCACGTCGTCGAAGAAGAAAGACGAGGTGTGGAAACTGATTGAATATTTGTCGAAACCTGTTGTGCAAATAGCGTTCTACCAACTGACTGGCGACTTACCAGCGCGCATGGAAGCATGGAAAGACACATCGTTGGCGAACAACAAGTACGCGGCAGCGTTCTTCCAGCAACTTAATCATGTGAAAGCTACTCCGAAGATTCCGGAGTGGGAACAAATTGCACAAACAGTGCGACAGATAACCGAGCTGTTGTCAATGGACAGACTGTCGGTTGATGAGGCTGCCGCGGAACTTGACCGCACCGTGAACATCATGTTGGAAAAACGACGATGGATGGTATCGCGGGGGGAGAGATGAAGAAGTCGGAGGTCAGAGGTCAGAGGTCAGAAATCAGAGTCATTGTCATTAACTAATGCGAGATAGAAACCACATACGTGTAGCAGTCTTTTTCCTCGCCCCGGCGCTGCTGGCGATTGGCGTGTTCTTTTTCGTTCCCGTCATTGCGGCGTTCATACTCAGCTTCACCGACTTCGATATTTATTCGCTCGCAACTCTCGATTATGCCCGCTTCGTCGGGCTAAAGAACTATGCGCGCATCTTCGAAGACCCGCTCTTCTGGAAATCGCTCAAGAACACGCTTTACTTCCTGCTCGTCGGCGGACCGCTCTCGATTGGCGTCTCGCTTGCGGCGGCGCTGCTTCTGAATTCAAAACTCGTTCGCTTCAAAACATTTTTCCGTCTCGCGTACTTTGCTCCGGTCGTAACGACGCTTGTCGCGATTGCCGTCGTCTGGCGATTCGTGTATCATCCGCGGTTCGGCTTACTCAACTACGCGCTCTCGTGGTTCGGCATTCCACCAATTGATTGGCTCGGCGACCCCGCGTGGGCGATGCCCGCAATTATTCTCATGGCGGTCTGGAAAAATTTCGGCTACAACATGATCATTTTCATCGCGGGACTGCAAAATATTTCGCCGGAGTTGTATGAAGCCGCGTCGATTGACGGCGCGAGTCCGTGGCAGCAATTCAAAGCCATCACCATTCCGATGCTCGCGCCAACGACGCTCTTCATCAGCGTCATCACGATGATTGGCTACTTTCAGCTCTTTGCCGAGCCGTATGTCATGACGCAAGGCGGTCCGCTGAATGGCACGCTCAGCATCGTGCTCTATATGTATCAACAAGGATTTCGTTGGTGGAACATGGGCTACTCCGCGGCGCTGGCATTTGTGTTGTTTGCGATTATTCTTGTCGCGTCGGTGATACAAGCGCGAGTGAAGGCTAAATTCTGAGCGAGTGGCGCCATAGCGCCACGAGCGAAGAATCTGATGTCGGAGTGACGCAGTTCGCGACTTAGTTAGGCATCACGAATTCAAAAGAATCAGAATCACCTTTTGCATTTTGCATATTAGACGCGGAGAGGTCCTTCGCTCCGCTCAGGATTAAGAATGAACCACACAATCCTCAAAACGATTCTCTACTCGATTCTCATCGTAACCGCGGGCATCACGCTTGCGCCGCTCATGTGGATGCTCTCCGCCTCATTCATGCCGCGGGGCGAAGCGAGCACATTTCCGCCGCCGTTCATTCCGAAGCACTTCACGCTCGAACATTACTTTGATTTGTTCACGCGAGGAAATCTCTCGCGCTACTTGTTCAACAGCGCGTTTCTCTCCATTGCCGTCACGTTCGTCTCGCTCATCATCAACTCGATGGCAGGCTACGCGTTCGCGAAGTATCGCTTCAAAGGAAAAGACTCCATCTTCAAACTTCTCGTTTCGTCAATGGTCATTCCCGCGCAAGTGACGATGCTTCCGCTTTTTCTCATACTCAACAAGATGGGCTTTATCAACACGTACATGGGAGTCATCGTTCCGGGTATGGCGGGCATCTTCGGTATTTTTCTCATTCGGCAATTTGCAATGTCCATACCCGATAGTTTGATTGAAGCTGCGCGCATTGACGGCGCAGGCGATTTCAAAATTTATTGGTTGCTCATTCTTCCTCTGTGCAAGCCCGTGCTCATCACACTCGCCATCTTCACATTCATGGGAACATGGAACGACTTCCTCTGGCCCCTCATCGTCATGACCGACGATTCGATGTACACGCTGCCCGTTGCCCTTGCAAATCTTTCTCTAGAGCACGTGCAGGATACTGAGTTGATGATGGCCGGCTCGGTGCTGACGATTCTCCCAGTGTTGATTCTTTTCGCCGCAGTTCAGAAATATTACATCAGCGGAATTATGGCGGGCGGGTTGAAAGAGTGACTTAAACCCTGAGCGATTCTCAGCGAAGGGTCCGTACCGGTGGAGTGATGGAATGATGGATGAATGGATTCATGGATGAGGCAAATATATTTCCTTCTCATATTCGCACTAATAATACACGACGGGTTTGCTCAACCTCGAATCGTTCAGACGCTGAATGACGAATGGAAATTCATCCGCCAGCGGGTTGTCGGCGCGGAGGCTGCGTCATTTGACGATTCAAAATGGCAAACCATATCCTTGCCGCATACCTGGAATGCGCGTGACGGCCAAGACGGCGGCAATAATTATTATCGCGGAGTCGGCTGGTATCGCAAGCAACTGTTGATTGATTCGAAGTATCAATCGAAAGTCATCTATCTGAAATTCGATGCAGTCTCGATTGCTGCGACAGTGTATGTGAACGGCAAACAGGTTGGCGAGCACAAAGGGGCGTTCGGCGCATTCTGCTTCGATATTACTGGCTTCGTGAAGTACGGCAAGAAGAATCTTATCGCCGTCGATGTGAACAACGCGTGGGATGCAGCCATTCCGCCGTTGCGCGGCGACTTCGTGATGTTCGGCGGGATGTATCGCGACGTGCATCTTTTGATTCTTGACCCGCTCTCCATTTCGCCGCTCGATCATGCGTCGTCGGGCGTGTATATCAAACAAACAGATGTATCAAAAGACAGCGCCCGTCTTGAAATCACAACGGTGATTCGCAACGCGTCGCCCGATGTGCGGCGTCCAACGATTCGGTGCACGATCAGGAATCCAGAAGGGAAAACGGTCACTGAATCAGTTACTTTCATCCCATCTTCTTCATCTCACAACGAAACGCAAACCATCGTCTTGCGTTCTCCTCATCTCTGGAATGGCAGGAAGGATCCACATCTCTATTCTGTATCTGTTGAAGTTCTTGAAAACGATGTCGTCAAAGATGGTATTGAACAAGCAATCGGACTTCGGTATTTCAGCGTTGATGCAGAGAGAGGCTTCTTTCTGAACGGCGAACACTATCCGCTGCACGGAGTCAATCGTCATCAAGATCGCGAAAACAAAGGCTGGGCAATCAGTCCCGATGATCAGCGGGAAGATTTTCGCTTGATCGAAGAGATGGGCTGCACAGCGCTTCGGCTCGCGCATTATCAACACTCGCGTGAGTTTTACGATCTGTGCGATCGAGGCGGAATGATCGTCTGGGCGGAGCTTGCGTTGGTTGATCAGGTGGATGCGCAGCCGGCGTTTTTGGAAAACTGCAAAGAGCAAATGCGCGAGCTGATCAAACAAAACTATAATAATCCTTCGATCATGTTCTGGAGTTTGTTCAACGAGCTGCTGCCGGAATCGAATCGAGAGTTGTACGGCAGGATTGTCGCCGAACTGAACACGCTTGCGAAACAACTCGATCCGACGCGGCTCACTGCCAGCGCGACGCGCAGCGGGTACGGCGGCGATGAGTTCATGAATACCGTGGCGGATGTTGTCGGATACAACACATACAAAGGATGGTATGGCGACGAACCGGAAGATTTCGCGGCATTTGCCGATACGCTTCATGCCCGCTTTTCGAAAATGAAACTCAGCATCAGTGAATACGGCGCGGGCGCAGGAATTTCGCAGCATGAAATTCCTCCGAAGAAACCGATCCACAACGCTCCATGGCATCCCGAGGAATGGCAGGCGCACCTTCACGAAGTCCATTGGAAGGCGATGGTGACGCGTCCGTACATTTGGGGAACGTTTGTCTGGAACATGTTTGATTTCGCCTCCGACTTCCGATTGGAAGGAGAGTTGCCGGGACGGAACGACAAAGGACTTGTAACGTATGATCGCAAAGTGAAAAAGGACGCGTACTTCTGGTACAAGGCAAATTGGAATGCGGAGCCGATGGTTCACATTGCGAGCAAGCGCTACACGCCTCGACCTTCGGGCGCGAATGAAGTGAAGGTGTATTCGAATTGTGATAGCGTTTCGCTGACAGTGAACGGAAAAGCACTTGGCACGCAAACAAGTTTTGAAAGAGTGTTCGGTTGGAAGAATGTTCCGCTCTCCAAAGTCAAGGATCTGGTCATAGCTACGGGTTTCGCTTACGGCAAATGCGTCAAAGACTCATGCGTATGGTTCGTGACTGAAGACCCGATAAAAAAATGAAAAACTGTAATTTCCTCATCCGCGTTCCTATCAGATCATCGTCTTGCCTTTTGCGTTTCTTCTTGTTAAGTTCAATGTGTAGTTGACTGTTCTTTGTCTCTACGACGAAGGAGAGGGCGACCTCTCACGTACACATCGAAGTTCATCCTTCCTCTGCGTCCGACTGGACGCCCTCTCCTTGAGTTCACAACAACATCACAAGGAGAACAACCATGGCTACAACCACAATGCCCGAACCCGTTGTTGAATCCACAACAACACTCGAGACGTTAACCATTCTCGACAACCGAACGGGAAAGCACTTCGAAATCCCGGTTGAGAACGGAACCATCAAGGCGATGGACCTCCGGCAAATCAAAACGAGCGCCGACGATTTCGGATTGATGACGTACGACCCGGCGTTTATGAACACCGCGTCGTGCAAGAGCCGCATCACATTCATTGACGGCGACAAAGGAATTCTTCGTTATCGCGGCTACCCGATTGAAGAACTCGCCGAGCGATGCTCGTATCTCGACGTTGCGTATCTCGTGATCCACGGCGAACTTCCCACGAAGGCACAGCTTGAGGAATGGACAGCGAACATCACGACGCACACGTTCGTCCATGAGCACATCAAGAAGCTCATGGACGGATTCCACTACGACGCGCACCCGATGGGAATGTTCGTGAGCACGCTCGCCGCGCTTTCGACATTTTATCCGAACGCGAAACACATAACCGATCCCAAAGAACGGATGCTGACGATTTATCGTCTCCTCGGCAAGGCGCCGACGCTTGCCGCGTTCGCGTATCGCCACAGCATCGGCATGCCGTACATCTTTCCTGACAATGAGCTGAGCTACGCGGAAAATTTCTTAAGCATGATGTTTAAGATCGCGGAGCCGAAGTACAAGCCGAATCCCGTACTTGCAAAGGCTCTCGATGTCCTCTTCATTCTCCATGCCGATCACGAACAGAACTGCAGCGCGAATGCAATGCGTGCCGTCGGAAGCTCGCACGTCGATCCGTACAGTGCGGCGGCGGCAGCGGCAGCGGCGTTGTACGGCCCGTTGCACGGCGGCGCGAATGAGGAAGTGCTGCACATGCTCGATGAAATCGGGACGAAGGAAAACATCCCTGCGTTCATCCGCGACGTGAAAGATGGCAAAGGAAAACTGATGGGCTTCGGACATCGCGTGTACAAGAACTACGACCCGCGCGCGAAGATCATCAAGAGGCTCGCGGACGAGGTGTTTGAAGTGACGGGACGAAACCCCAAGCTCGACATGGCGCTGGAGCTGGAGCGCATCGCGCTTAACGACGAGTACTTCATCAAACGGAAACTTTACCCGAACGTTGATTTCTATTCCGGGTTGATCTATCAGGCGATGAAGTTCCCGGTGGATATGTTCCCGGTGCTGTTCGCCATCGGTCGCATGAGCGGTTGGCTCGCGCAGTGGCAAGAGATGCTTCTCGATCCCGAGCAGAAAATTGCCCGGCCTCGCCAGGTGTATCTCGGTTTCGACCAACGAGAGGTTCTGCCTCTCAGCAAGAGGTTCTAGTTCTCGAAGACGGGGCACGATGGCTCGTGCCCCGCTCTCATTCATCATTCATCATTCCTTGTTCTCCGAAGGAGTCCTTCGGACAACATTCGATATTCAATTGACCAATGAATATCGAATAACGAACAAGGAATGTCGAATGATGAAATTACTATTTGGGTAATGAGTAAGAAACAGCATCACCAAAGGAAACGGAGTTATGAAAACGCGAATTACATTTGTTATTTCCCTCGTAATTTGTTTGACGGTTGTACCATCAGCATTCTCTCAAAGCAATGTTGCCGACGAAGTCCTTATTACAATTCCGACAAGCGATTGCGTCGAAGCGCTGCGCATCGCGCCAAACCCGATTCGTTTCTATCAGCGCCTCGTGGAATCATACGTGGCGGGGACGACGCGGGAATCATTCGCGTATTTGAAGAAGAAAGGAATGGATGTTGTCATTCTTGACAATCTGCCATGGACGGAATCGTATGCGATTGCTTCGTATCCGCACGCGTTCGCGAAGCATCTTCGTATCGATGAAGCGGGAGCGAGAGTGTTGTTCAGCGGTTCCGACTTTTTTATTGTCGAAGGTTCGGCGGTCGCCATTGATGAGCTTCGTAAGCGCGGATTTGTCTGCGTCGAGATCGAGCGTGTCGAGATTCCTGTTGATGCATCAACGACGCGCCTTCCGCGTGGAATCGGTCAACTGAAGTGGAAAAGGGATCACGGAGTCGTTGACAGCCTGATTTCGTTAATATCGGATACTTAGATCATTAATTACATCCAGACTATGGAGAATTTCGGCAACCGGCACTGGAGCATCGCGAATCGTGACAGCGTTTCACGGTGGGTAAAAGCGCAATACGCTCGATCCGGAATCTCTGATGTGCAGCTCGACAGTTTTCAATACAGCAGCACGTGGCAGGCGAATGTCGTTGCAACAATTACCGGAACGGTGAATCCGTCGTGCGAACTGATTATCGGCGGGCATCATGATTCACAATCATCGAATGTGAACGCAGCGCCCGGCGCGGATGACAATGCGAGCGGCACAGCGGCTGCGCTCGAAATGGCGCGGGTGCTTGTTGCGACAAACTACCGGCCTGCGTACACATTGCGGTTCATGGGCTTTGCCGCCGAAGAAGCAGGATTACGCGGAAGCGCAAGCTATGCCCAGCGCGCCCGCGCAGCGAATCGCGACATCCGTGCGATGCTGAATTACGATATGATCGGAAACAGAAACCAATCGCAATCGGATCGCGATGTCAATGTCGTCTGGTATCCCGGAAGCGAAGCGCTCTCGAGCTTGCATTTAGCGGCGGGACAGGCATACACGACGCTTACGCCGATTCTCAGCACATCAAGCCGAAGCGGAAGCGATAGCTGGTCGTTCTATCAACAGAATTACAAAACTGTGTTTTTGATAGAACGAGATTTCAGTCCGTACTATCACAGCCCGAACGATCTGCTGCAGTATCTCGACATGCCGTATGCCGCGGACATCGTGCGCTCGGGCCTTGCAACATTGCTCACGCTTGATCAAATGCCGCCGAGTGTAACTCGTTTACAGATTCGGGATCGCGGTGATGGCACTTCGTTGTTTGCAAGTTGGGATAGCGTCTCAGTTTTGGATTTTGCGAGCTACAGGATCTCTGTCGGAAGAATTCCCGGTGTGTATGATTCTTCGTACACGCAGACGACGCGAACGCGTACGATCAGTGGATTGTTGGATGGATCGCAGTACTTTATTGGCGTCTCGGTGGTTGATATTGCTGGACGAGAAGGATTCATCACGGAGGTTTCGGCTACGCCGAGAAGCGTGCCATTGCCGCCTGTAGGCCTCATCGCAGAAAGCCAACCCCAAGCGATAAAATTGAATTGGCGAAAGAATAGCGAAATGGATTTGCTCGGCTACGCACTGTACCGCAGAAATCCGGGAGCAGCAGCTTTCAGCAGGATCAATGTCGAGCCCGTTGTTGATACGCTCTTCACTGATGCACGTACTGTTTCAGGAACGCACCACTATTTCGTTACCGCGCTGGATGCAATCAACAACGAAAGCAGTCCGTCCGATACTGTTGCAGCGAGTCCTGTTGTCGGCGTCGAGATCGAATCTCTCAATCAACCATTCTCATTCACATTGCATAGCGCGTATCCCAATCCCTTTAACCCGTCAACACAAATCAAGTACGAGATTGGTGCAAGAGGGCAGGTGGAGCTGAAGGTCTTCGATGTGATTGGGAGGGAAGTAGCAACTCTTGTGAATGAAGTGAAATCATCCGGTGTGTATAGCGCCGTGTGGCACGCCGCCGGCACGTCAAGTGGCGTCTACATCGTCCGCCTGCAGGCGGAGGGGAAAACGGGGTTCTTGCGAACATTGCTTTTGAAGTGAGAATGCGATTGCATGGAAGAGTTACGCTTCAATGCCGATGGGAAGATTTTCGATGTTCACATTGGCAATATCACTGGGGGAAAGTCGGTGGCTTGCATCGAGTATCTCCACGCCGATGAGATGGTTGTTGCTGTCGAAATCCAGCACAACGCCATCTTCGATTTCGCGGCTCTTGGCAACCGGCGCTTCCTTGAAATGCACATACAGCGCATTGGCGCTTTTGCTGTACTCGATTTTCATAGTTCCTCAATCGTATTTGTCAACAACACTGATAATCAGGATTGCATCGTCAGTTTCTTTGTACGTGACTCTGAGATAACGTCCCGACGCGTGGAGATTCGTGTGGGGAGTTCGGTTAAATGGATCGTCGAGTGAAACGCCCTACAGAACAGCGAGCGTTTTTCTTGGACCGTTAAGATTGACATTCAACTGATTCAAGATGTCGAGACCGAGAAGCGCAGCGCCTCCGTCGGAGGCGATGACTTCAACTTCTTCAAAAAACAATTTGCCGAGACGGAGGTTTACCGAGAAGGTTTTGTAAACGGAGGTTCCTGTATCGAAATCAGCAACTATGACGTCAGCAACTTCAACAGCATGGAGTTCCTTCAATACATCGGAAGGTATCACGGTCATGTCGGCGCCCGTATCAACCCTCAACATGATTTTTGTAGAGGGATGACGGTGTGGTGGTTCGACAATTAGTGTGAGAGCGGGGAATTGTGTTGCATTCTCCGTTCGATACCGAAATCGTTTCATGCTTTAGACTTCGGCCGAGGACATAACGCGTAGGAAGGAATCCGTACAACACGCGGATGCTCGCTGACTTGCTTGACAAACACCGGCTTGTAGCCAATAGTTGCTCTCACACGGCGAAGAAGTGCGAGTCGGTCCTTATCTGCGTCGGCAACGTCTTCGTTCCAGATTGCAACATACTTATTCCGATACCGCCGAAGGAGCTCCGCTTTGTGAGCGTAGTAATACTCTCGGTTGCTTTCGAATACACGGTCTCGGCGGCCCAGTGTGCCTTTAACAGGAGGAGCGTACTTCATGAGTAACCTCATCAAATCGTCTGTACAAATCTAACGAAGGCATGAGCAAGAAGCAAACATGATTTCTTTTGGGTAACGCTCAAGGTGTTCGATGTGCTCGGCTGTAATGTCGCAATGTCAGTGGATGGCGCCTATGCAACATTGATAATCAGGATTGCATCGTCGGTTTCTTTTTCCCAAGTTGCTGTCCGCTTCTTTCATCCTGACGCGGGCTTTTCTTTGACAGGATCCAACATCAATTTCCAAATCACCGCACTGACGAGAAGCGCGAGGAGGCAGTTGACGACAAATGTCGCACGGATTCCCCAATGTGCCGCGATGTATCCGCCGATAATCGGACCGATCATGTTGCCGAGAATCGTCATGCTGCTCGCGATGGCAATCATGCCGCCGCGACGTTCCGGCGGCGAGTGGAGGTGTGTGAGCGTATAGAGTGAAGGCAGTACGCCGCCACGCGCGAAGCCGAGCAGCGAACGGGTAAAGGCAAGCTGAACGAGATTGCCTGCAAACAAATGTCCGATGTACGCGAGACCGGTAAAACTCATGCCGATGAACAACCCTTGTTTGAATCCCTCCCGGTCATTCCTCTTTCCCCACCATGGAGCGGAGATCGTCGAGAAGAGACCCGTGACGGAAAAAATACTCCCGGCGAGCGTTGCCATATACTGCGTGTTGATTTTGAAGCTTTCCACAAAGAGCGCGAAGATTGGCTCAACCATTTGCACCGTGATCTGTCCGAAGACCAAGCAGAGCGCGACGAGGCGGAGCTGTTTGCGCTCGAACATGAGCTTGAAGTTGTCGAGTACGGAAAATTTCTTTCCGTCGGTTTGAAATTGCTTCACTTCTTCCACACCGTAGATAACGGCTATTGCACCAACAGTGATGAATGTCGCGGTCACGAAAAAAACCGCGCGGTAGCCAACGAGGTCTGCAAGCACACCGCCGACGAACGGACCGAGCACAACGCCACCCGCAGATGCGGACTGCAAAACGCCAAGCGCGTAACCAACGCGATGTTTCGGTGCGCTGGTAGAGACGAGAGCGAGTGAAGCGGCAACGAATCCGCTGATGGCGCCTTGCAGTATTCTAAAGAGAACAACCTGATACACGTTTTGCGAGAAGCCGATGAGCACTTGTGAAATGGCGAGCCCGATGAGTGCGCGAACAACCATCGGCTTGCGACCGTATTTGTCGCCGAGCGTGCCCCAAATTGGTATTGCGAAGAACGCGGTGAGAAATGGACCGGAGAAAGCGAACCCTGTCCAGCGCGTCACTTCTGCCGGGTCTGTTACGCCGAGTGTGCGAATGAAAAATGGAAAGAACGGAACGACGAGGTTCATCCCCATCATCGCGAGGAATTGCGTCGCCCAGAGGACATAGAGGTTCTTACGCCAGAGTTCCATGCGACAAACAAAAGGCTTGACACGAAGGCGCGAAGACACGCCTGCGTGCCGAAACGCCGCACTTCGGCGTGCAGGCACGAAGGAACACAAAGAACAATTTCTTTGAGCTACGACGACCAAGGAAGGTCGCGCGGCAAACGTCAAAAACACTTTGTGAACCTTTGTGACGTGGTGTCTTTGTGTCAGTGAACAGGTGGGGGGTCATTTTTTCTTAGCTTGCCACTCGCGGAATTGTTTGAGCAAGCTCGTCCGGAAACGGCCTTCGGAGGAGGTTCTCGTCTTCACATAAAACTCGCGTGCGTTCTTTTCCCAGAAGACGACGGGCATCCATTGTTCAGTTTGCTCGCCGTTTGTTTCAACGAGAGTCTCGGATGAAAGCGGGTTGGATGCATAGTACATGTACGGCGAGTTTTCGTCATACTTGAACAGGCGCACGGCCGAAAGACTATCGAAGGAAAAAGAAATCTCGCCGCACAGCACGCCGTTCTTCTCGTACAATCTCTTTTTCACATTGTGGTAGCCGGGATTATCCATCTCAAGCTTGCCGCCGGACAGATACAAGTCAATCAACTGCTGAAAATCCTCGCGGGTAATGTTTGTCGTGTCGTCGCTTTCCGAGAGGATGTTGATGAACGTGATCGTGGCTTCGCCGGCCGTACCGTTCTTGAGTTTGAAATGGTACTCCTTGGTTTCTACCGTGAGACAGCCCGTGATGAGCAACGAGCAGAGAGCAATAAGATGTAGCGTGAAGAGTGTCGAGCTTCCCCGCCTGCCGAAGCGCGGCGGCCAACAACTCCTCGACGAGTCGAGTCTTCGACCGACGGGTCGGCCCACGGCCTCGTAGAGGGTCAGGGACGACTCGGCGAGCGGGCAGGAGGCGAGAAGATTGAAGCGTTGTTTCATCGTTGTTTTTTTGCTCTTGTTAATATAGTCAAAGAGTTTCAAATCCGAAATTCCGCGAATGAATCTCAAATGCTCAGCCCGGAACTCCGAGTGGGTCTGCGACATATTTGTGGCGTAAAGCA
This sequence comes from Ignavibacteriota bacterium, assembly GCA_031394795.1. GTDB lineage: Bacteria > Bacteroidota > Ignavibacteria > UBA10030 > UBA6906 > CAADGV01. The sequence goes on from JANNUB010000599.1 coordinate 20,998, forward strand.
ATGCAGTTTCAAAGAATCTGAAGGTCTTGTCATTCTGAGGGAGCTCCTGGACACTCCGCTTCGCGGAGTTTACCCTGAGCGAAGCGTCCGACCCGAAGGGTTCCTTCGGAAAGGACTCCTACGGAGAAGGGTTCAAAATGACATGGCGTTACAAATATGTCGCACACTCACTCCGAGCCTGAACATTGATACTCACCTGCAATACGCGTATCTTTTTTTGCGAATCTGTTCGCTGCTTTCGATAGGTACGATACAATCAGAGCGATTGAAAATCCTTTTTACCTCCACACATCTCACATCCTTCATCACCGAAGACTTGAATCTCCTGCGAAAGCATTTCTTCGTTGAACATCTTACGACAAAAGGCTTCGGCTCAATTTTTCGCATAGTGCCGGCCGCTCTCAAAGCCGATGTGACGTTCACATGGTTCGCTTCGGTCTATGCATCAGTTGTTGTCTTCGTCGCGAAACGGATGGGAAACAAATCCATTATCGTTGTCGGAGGCGTGGATGTTGCGAAGTATCCGGAAATCAACTATGGAATCTGGCTCTCATGGTGGAAGGCGATGTTTGTGAAGTATGCTCTGCGCAATGCAAGCAACGTTCTCGTTGTTGACCCGTCACTCCAAAAGTCGGCGAGGCTTCTTGCAGAATACGAGGGCGACAATATCGAATGCATTCCCACCGGATATGATGCGAGCGAGTGGTTTCCCTCCGGCGAAAAGGAGCCATTCGTTCTTACGGTTGCGGGATGCGAAACGGAGGAACGGATGAGAGTAAAAGGGATTGATTTTCTTTTCGTTGCTGCGCGTGCAATGCCTGAGGTTCGTTTTGTCGTTATCGGACTGTCGCGGCATCCGATTGCATCCATTCGAATTCCGTCCAATGTGGAAGTGATTCCGTTCGTCGAGCGACGCGAACTCCTTCAGTATTATCAACGGGCAAAAGTGTATTGTCAGCCGTCGTATTCCGAAGGCTTGCCGAGCAGTCTCTGCGAAGCAATGCTCTGTGAGTGCATACCCGTTGGAACAGACGTTGGCGGCGTTCCGACAGCGATCGGGGGCAATGGCTTTCTTGTACCATACGGCGACGCCGACAAGTTGTGCGAAGCCATGCGGGCCGCAATGCAAAGCCCGAACGAAATCGGACACACTGCGCGAAAGCACATTGCGGAGACGTTCACGCTGCAGAAAAGAGAAGCTGCGCTGCTTCGCGTTATTCGTGGGTCTGTACGGTGAAACGTCCGCTGAAAAATTTCTTTTTTCTCGTCGTTGGAGATGCCGGCAGCAGGCTTTTGGGATTCTTCATTACGGTCTATCTTGCTCGCGTTCTGGAACCGGCGGCATTCGGCGTGATCAATATCGCGTTGAGCGTGCTGGGATATCTGATATTGCTCGCAAGTCCGGGCGTGCAAGCGGTGGAAACGCGCAACGTTGCCGCGTTCGCGGGAACCAATGAATCGCGCGTAAACTCGGTTGTTTCTTTGAGGCTCTTTCTCTCGCTCGCGTTGCTGATCGTTACCACGATGATAACAGTGTTCATTATCCGTTCGAGGGAGACGCGTGAGAGTGTTCTGCTGTTTTCCCTTTCGCTCGTTCCGCTCTCGTTGTTCCTTGATTGGTTCTTTTACGGGAAAGAGCGATTTGGTGCGATCACCGGTGCAAAGCTCCTGAACTCCCTTGTGTATGGCGGCGCTGTTCTCGCGCTTGTGTATTCCGCCGACGACACGCGATGGGTTGCTGTAGCGTTTGCGTTAGGAAATAGCGCGGCGACCGTTTTTCTTTTCACACACTATCGTCGGAAATTTGGAACGCTCAAGGTTGCGTGGCAGCCGGCTGCGTGGCAGCCCGCGGAATGGAAATCCATTCTCGCGTCCAATGTACCGGTCGGGTTCGCAATGTGTCTTGCGCAAAGCGCGACGAACTTGCCCCCCATCATTCTTGGCTGGCTCGTCTCCAACGTGGACGCCGGCATGTTCAGCGCGGCAATGAAAATCACGTTTCTCTTACTGATGCTCGATAGAATTCTCAATGCACTGTTCTTGCCTGTGGTGACGCGGTATCTTGCATCGCACAAGGACGAGACGGGCTTTCTCATTACCACTGTCGTGAAGTTCGTGCTGATTGTCGTACTTCCAACAACGGTGTGCGGAGTTGCGTTCGCGCCGATCGCCGTGCCTCTCATTTTCGGAAGCAGCTATGCCGAAGCGATTCCACTTCTCCAGATTCTCATGGGCTATTTCCTTCTCACGTTGGTGAACTCGCTTTTCGTGTGCATCTTGTTTGCGGCTGGTCGTGAGCTTGCCTATACTGCCGCGATCACCATCGGCTCAGTCGTGTTTGTCGCCGCGATTGTGACGGGAGCCCTTCTCATGGGAACGGAAGGCGCTGCAGTTGGTGTCGTGATTGGCGAGCTGATCACTGTCGTGATGATGGCGAGACAGGCTCGCAAGACAGTTGACGTTTTCTTGTGGAATGCAGCCCGCGGTCCCATTGTCGCCGGCGTGTTGATGGTTGGAGTCGTTGTTCTTTTACAAGAGCAATCGGTTGTGATTCGATCGTGTGCAGCTCTTGCGGCGTTTGTCGCAGCATTGTTTGCGTTGAAATCCGTGCATGCGAATGAGATCCGATTTCTTCGCGAGAGGTTCGTATGAACCTGAGCGTCGGGTTGATTGCGCAGGGTGCGATGTGGGAGCAGCTGCTTAAGCAGGAAGGAGTTCCGTTCGACTATGCCCCGCTCGATTCGCAGCTGGAATCGCGCGCTGTCTTAATCATCAACCGTGATCTGAGCGACACTGAGCAACGGCGCATTGAAGCCTACCTCGACTCGGGTGGGGCTGTGCTTGGCTCCGCTGAATACTTGCGCAGAGTATGCGGCACGATGTCTCGGAGCGAGCGTCTCGAATATCTCGTGTCTGATCATGATGAAATCTTTCCCGATGTTTCTCTGATGGACGCAAGCATTCTCGCGCACATTCCGCGGGAAGCGAATTGTTTGAGGACGCAGGAGAATACATTCGCTGTTTTTGCAGGGAAGCTGGGCGGCGGTTATGCCGTCATCCTTCCGTTCGACATTGCGGCGGCAATGCGCGATGCGCGAGCGGCAAACAAAAACTTCTATTCGGTTCTGGAACGGCTTCCAACGGAAAGAGTTTCCCTTGTCGCCAAAGGAGAGATGCGCAGGCTCTTGCACGGTGCGCTGGAGTATCTTTTTCATGCGAGGAATTTGCCGTATGCCCACGTGTGGTATTTCCCTCAAGGAGTGAAAAATGTTTTTGCATTTCGCATAGACAGCGACAAAGGCTCGCGCAATGAGATTGATGCGCTGTATGAGGTTGCGCGCGACAATGATGTGCGGATGTCGTGGTTCCTCGATGTGAAGAGCCATGAGGATTGGCTTCAGCACTTCGCATTCCTGTCGGGGCAAGACATGGGCGTGCATTGCTACGAGCATCGCGTGTTCGATGATTTCGAGGCAAATCTGAAGAATATCACGGCAGCCAAACGCAAGCTTGATGATGCGTCCATAAGCGCATCGGGATTCAGCGCGCCGTACGGAATGTGGAACGCCGGGCTTGCGAAAGCCATTGACCAAATCGGGTTCGAGTATTCGTCTGAGTTCTCTTACGCGTATGATTGCTTGCCATTCTATCCTTCAATGGGAGATCACACGTTCGGCGCGTTGCAAGTTCCAGTTCATCCCATCTGCATCGGCAGCTTGCGGCGAGTCGGCTACACGGAATCGCAGATGAAAGAATATTTCCGTCGCGTGATTGATGAGAAGCTGCTCCACAATGATCCCTTGTTTTTCTATCATCATCCCACGCATCATTGCTGGGAAGTGATGGAATGTATCTTTCGATGCATAAAGGAAAAGGGGATTGAGAATATCACGTTGCTAGAGTATGCTCGTTGGTGGAAGAAACGTTTGGCATCGTCCTTCACATGTACCTTTGAGAATTCCCGACTGATCGTGAACAGTGAAAAGCCGAGTGAGGATACAGTATGGCTTCGCGTCTCGAGGTCATCGAATGAAGAAGCGATTGTTCCTCTCGCTTGCGACATTGTCGCTCGCGACATTGATCTTCACGCGCTTCCATGGAAAGTACGAACACGTGCAGCAGTGCCGGCGGACATTCGTCGCATCCGTGAATTCGATCCGCGAAGCAAGATGGGCGAGTTGATTACGTCACTCACCCGGAAGTTCACTGAAAGGAGAGTGCGGTGATTCGCGTCCAGGCTGCAAGCTATCAAGCCATCTCGATTCTTCACGGCGGACCCAACACTCAGCTTCGCAAGACGATGGAGTTTATGCGCGATTGCGGCGTCGAGCCGAAGCTGTTCGATCCATGGAATCAACTCAAGCAAAACGATTGCGACATTTTTCATCTCTTTGCAGCAAACATCGGCACGTATCACCTGGCAAATGAGATTCGGATTCTTGGCGTGCCGCTGGTTACATCTCCTATTTTCTACCGGCTGCGTTCACCCTCGCTTCTCCGGGCTGCACTTCAGGGGACGCGCCTCGTGCAAGGAGTGTACAAAGCCTTCTGGTCCGATGTTGCTGTCACTGCGGATATCTGCGAATGGTCGGCGCACGTCGTTCCAAACTCCCGGGCTGAAGCCGACATCGTTTCAAAAAGCTTGAACATCCGCGAGTCAAAAATGACGGTGGTTCCGAACGGCGTGGACGAGCGCTTTCTGAATGCAGATCCGTCGTTGTTCAAGAAGCGCTACGGGTTGGAGAATTTCATTCTGAATGTCGGACATGTCGGTCACGAGCGGAAGAACGTTCTCTCTCTCGTCAAAGCTCTCGGCGGTATCGATCACCCGTCCGTGGTCATCGGGCGCGTTGTCGAAGGCGAGTACGGCCGAGCGTGCGTTGCCGAAGTGAAGAAACACAAACAGATTCTCCTCATTGACGGTCTGCCGAACGATTCAGACCTGCTTGCCTCGGCGTATGCCGCTGCCGACACATTTGCGCTGCCGTCGCTTTTTGAAACTCCGGGAATCGCGGCGCTTGAAGCAGGGCTTGCCGGAGCCAAGATCGTGATCACACCCCACGGCGGCACGAAAGAGTACTTCGGAGAAATGGCAGAGTATGTTGACCCGCGTTCGATTGAATCCATTCGCCATGGCATCACCACTGCGCTGCAAAAGAAAAAAGACGACGCACTGCGCGAACACATTCGACGGGAGTTCTTGTGGCAGCGTGTCGCCGAGAAAACAGCGAATGTGTATAAGCAAGTTCTGGGCGGACGATGAAGAAAAATAGCTTCTCTATCGGGATTGGTTGCTCGATTGCATTTCATCATGCGAATGAATATCCTACTCGTGTTCTTCGCTGTTATCCTTCATTGCATGAATTTTTTTGGATTGCATTCTTCTCATGGAAACCGCACTCTATGTTGTCAGCACGCCGATCGGCAACCTTGAGGATATTACGCTCCGCGCAATACGCGTCCTCAGTGCAGTTGACCTGATTGCGGCAGAAGATACGCGCAAGACGAAGTTCCTTCTCGATCATCTGAAGATATCCAAGCCGCTTGTGAGCTATTATTCCTACAACGAAGCGCGGCGCGTTCCCGAACTTGTCGCGCAGCTCAAGGCAGGCAAGTCCGTTGCAGTCGTGACGGATGCAGGAACGCCCGGGATCTCCGATCCGGCGTTTCTTCTCATTCGTGCCGCTGTGGAAGCAAGGATTCATGTCACGCCGATTCCCGGGGCGAATGCTGGACTTGCAGCGCTTGTTGCCAGTGGTTTGCGCACCGAGCGCTTCGTGTTTGAAGGATTTCTTCCCGTCAAGAAGGGAAGAAAGAGCAAACTTCAGGATCTTCAAAACGAATCGCGCACGATCATTGTTTACGAGTCGCGGCATCGTATCGAGCGGACGCTCGGGGATATTGCCGAGTATCTCGGAGAACGAAGGGTCGTTGTTGCGCGTGAGCTGACAAAAAAATTCGAGGAATTTTATCGCGGTACTGCGGGAGAAATTCTCGAAACCATCAGGCGCTCAACACCGAAGGGTGAATTTGTCATTATTGTGGAGGGGAGGGCGAAATGAACTCCATCATCATCTTGCAGAGGTTACTATGCCTGCCAAGTCCTCAAAGAACCTGCGGCTTTCCAATACATCACATCCTGTTCTTTACGAAGTCAACATCCGCGTTCTGCTGAACGAGCTTTCCGCGAAAGCAGGAAAGAAAATCAGACTCGACACAATTCCCGAAACACTGCTCGACGAGTGGGCAGACCTGGGCTTCGATGCCGTTTGGCTCATGGGGGTGTGGTCAGCCGGCGCAACGGGCATTCAAATATCGCGCGAGCACCAGGGGCTTCGCGAAGACTACAAGCGCGTGCTGCCTGACCTGGAGGAGGAGGATATTGTGGGTTCGCCATATGCAGTGCTGTCCTACACCCTGCCCCGTGCCCTTGGCGGGAAAAAGGGACTTGCCGCGCTCCGCGGCAAGCTTGCTGGGCGCGGCATGGGTCTTGTTCTCGATTTTGTTCCCAATCATACCGCACGCGATCACGCTTGGGTGAACACAAATCCCGAATTCTACATCAACGGAAAAGATGGGGAGGAAAAGGACCGCCCCGATTTCTTCTTTCGGACTAAAACGAAAAAAGGGGAGCGGACAATCGCGTTCGGCCGCGATCCGCATTTTCCGGGATGGACGGATACCGCGCAGCTGAATATCTTTCACCCGCGAACACGACAGGCGATGGTCGAAACACTCATGAAGATCGCCGCGTTGTGCGACGGCGTCCGGTGCGATATGGCAATGCTCATTTTGCGACAAGTGTTTGCCGATACGTGGGGTGAACGATCCCGTCCGGCAGATGCAGAGATCGCCGTGGAAGAGTTCTGGAAAGAAGCGATCGAGCATGTCAAGCAGAGTTCTCCCCGGTTTCTCTTCGTGGGTGAATCGTACTGGAATCTTGAGTGGAATCTGCAGCGACTGGGGTTTGACTACACTTACGACAAGACGCTGTATGATCGGCTTCTGCATGAAGGGGCCGGTTCTGTGCGCGATCATTTGAAGGCAACCATCGAGTACCAGCAGCGTTCGGCTCGCTTCATCGAGAATCACGACGAGCCGCGCGTCGCACAGGCACTCGCGAACGAGGCGTGGCACTATGCCGCGGCGATGATCGCGTCAACTGTTCCCGGTATGCTGCTTCTGCATGAGGGACAGCTTGATGGACGTAAGGTCAGAGTTCCCGTGCAGCTTGCGCGACGACCGAATGAAGCTCTCTCACCTGCAACGCATTCTTTCTACGAACGGTTGTTGAGCTGCCTGGAAAGCGACGTCATAAGCAATGGCGAGTGGCGGCTGCTCGAGCACCACGCAGCTTGGCACGACAACTTTTCGTATGAGAATATTCTCGCATATAGTTGGAAGAGAGGAACGGACGTGCGTCTTATCGTTGTGAACTACGCCCCGATGAATTCTCAATGCTACATCACACTGCAGCTCGATGGAATGGAGAGTCCAAAACTTGAGTTTCGCGATCTTATGAGCTCGTCCGTGTACGTTCGCGATCGTTTGGGTTTCCAGAACAAGGGAATGTACTTCGATCTTCCGGCCTACGGTATGCACTTGTTTGAGGTGAAAGGGGTTCAGTAAGCTATTAACACATCTTCATTCGTCCACTCTTGACAATGTCGCCCGATTGCCTTATACTATTGGCACTCTTTTCTATAGAGTGCTAATAGCGCTAACTCACTAAGCTACCAGCAGTTCCAAAGTCACCCATCATATATCAAAAGGAGTATCTATGAAAATGAAGCCATTGGCGGACCGCGTGGTCATAATGCCATCGCCCGCAGAGGAGAAGACGAAGGGCGGAATTATTTTGCCTGACACGGCGAAAGAGAAGCCGGTTATCGGCGAGGTTGTCGCGGTTGGTCCGGGCAAAATCGCGGACGACGGAAAAAAAGTTTCGATGGAAGTGAAGGTCGGCGATAAAGTACTGTATGGCAAGTATAGCGGAACGGAAGTGACGGTCGAGGGGACGGAGTATTTGATCATGCGCGAAGCGGATATTTTCGCGATCGTGTAAACGAAACTTGAAACGATTCATCAACTAAGGAGACTCTGAACATGGCAGCAAAAAATATTCAGTACAGCACTGATGCACGCTCGGCGCTGAAGCGCGGCGTTGATCAGCTTGCTGATGCGGTGAAAGTGACGCTGGGTCCGAAGGGACGCAACGTCGTGATTGACAAAAAATTCGGCGCTCCGACGATTACGAAAGACGGCGTGACGGTTGCAAAAGAAATCGAACTTGAGAATCCGCTGGAGAACATGGGGGCGCAAATGGTGCGCGAGGTTGCATCGAAGACTTCCGACGTTGCGGGCGACGGCACGACGACGGCGACAGTGCTTGCGCAAGCAATTGTGCGCGAAGGTCTGAAGATGGTCGCAGCCGGGGCGAACCTGATGGACTTGAAGCGCGGCATTGATTTGGCGGTCGCGAAAGTCATAGAGGGCTTGAAGGCTCTCAGCAAACCGGTGGATAAGACGAGCAAGAAAGAAATCGCGCAAGTCGGCGCGATCTCCGCGAATAACGATCTCATCATCGGCGATCTGATTGCCGATGCAATGATGAAGGTCGGCACGGACGGCGTTATTACTGTTGAGGAAGCAAAGGGAACCGATACGCAGATCGACGTCGTCGAAGGTATGCAGTTCGACCGCGGGTATCTCTCGCCCTACTTCGTGACCGACGCTGAGACGATGGAAACAGTGCTCGAGAATCCGATGATTCTCATTCACGACAAGAAGATTTCTTCGATGAAGGATCTTCTCCCGATTCTCGAGAAGGTTGCCCAGACAGGCTCGCCGATTCTCGTCATTGCGGAAGATCTCGAAGGCGAAGCGCTTGCGACACTCGTGGTGAACAAATTGCGCGGTACGTTGCGTGTTGCTGCTGTGAAGGCGCCGGGCTTCGGCGATCGTCGCAAAGCGATGCTCGAGGATATCGCGACGCTCACGAGCGGGACAGTGATCAGTGAAGAACAGGGTTACAAGCTCGAGAACGCCACCATCAGCTATCTCGGCAAAGCGAAGAAGGTCACGATTGACAAAGACAATACTACAATTGTCGAAGGCGCCGGCAAGAAAGAAGACATCAAGAAGCGCATCAACGAAATCAAAGCGCAGATCGAGAAGACGACGTCCGACTACGACAAGGAGAAGCTGCAAGAGCGTCTTGCAAAACTGAGCGGCGGTGTTGCGGTGCTGAAGATCGGCGCAGCGACCGAAGTGGAGATGAAGGAGAAGAAGGCTCGCGTTGAGGATGCTCTGCACGCAACTCGCGCTGCGGTCGAGGAAGGAATTGTTCCAGGCGGCGGTGTAGCATACCTCCGAACGCTCCCAAAGCTGGTCGGTCTGAAAACCGCGAATGAGGATCAAGATACGGGCGTGGAAATCGTGCGCCGCGCGCTCGAAGAGCCGATCCGTCAGATTGTTGCAAACGCGGGCGTCGAACCCTCCGTTGTTGTCAACAAGGTCAAGGAAGGGAAAGACGACTTCGGCTTTAATGCATATACCGAGCAGTACGAAAACCTTGTCAAGTCCGGCGTTATAGACCCGACGAAGGTTACCCGCATTGCGTTGGAAAATGCTGCATCGGTTGCAGCATTGCTCTTGACGACCGAAGCGACAATCGTCGAGAAGCCGGAAGAGAAGAAGGGGATGCCGGCAATGCCGCATGGCGGCGGTATGGAAGGGATGTACTAAAACTAAAAGATGACCGTCACCTCTCCGCGCGTTCACGCGCAGGTGACGGTCATCTCGCTCTACATGTAGCCCTCAGCTCGTTCCGAAGGAGTCCCTTCGGGAAAAGAGTTGGGGGCTTTTTTGTTCTACAAGATGACCGTCACCTCCCCGCGCGTTCACGCGCAGGTCTACAAGATGACCGTCACCTCTCCGCGCGTTCACGCGCAGGTGACGGTCATCCTGCGTGCTTTCATGATTGATTTTGTTGGTGGTGAGATGTACATTTAATCGTTGTCCAATCTTAGCTGTTCTTTTCCAGCCGCATCCTGTCGTGGAGTTTGCTTCAGGAAAACACTCATTTCCAAATCCGGTGCGTAGCCGAAGAGTGTAACCAAACCTAAAGGAGGTATTATGACTTCTACTCGACATGAACCCGACGACAAATCTAAAACTCGCGTTGCGCTGTTTCAAAAACGTGAGATTCGCCGCACGATGCACAACAATGAGTGGTGGTTTGTCATCACGGACATCATCGTTGCCCTGACGGATGCCGCCGATCCTTCCGATTATTGGAAGAAGATGCGCAAACGCGATCCGGATTTGGGCAAAGCCCTACAAGGGGGGGGACAATTTGACCCCCCCCTTGCTTTGGAGTTTGCGACGGTCGGCGGGCCTCAAAAAATGCAGTGTTGGAACATTGAGGGCATCTTCCGCCTGATCCAATCCATTCCCAGCCCCAAGGCCGAACCGTTCAAGCGCTGGTTGGCCCGGGTGGGCAAGGAGCGGATTGACGAGATCGAAAACCCCGAGTTGGCCATAGTCCGGATGCAGGACCTCTACGAAAAGAAAGGCTACCCCAAGGAGTGGGTCGACAAGCGGCTGCGGGGAATCGCGGTCCGACAGGATTTGACCGACGAATGGAAGAACCGGGGCGCGCGAACTACCTTGGAATACGCCATCCTGACCAATGAGATCATGCAGGGTGCTTTTGGCCTGAAAGTGGAGGACTATAAGCAGGTGAAAGACCTGGTGCGGGAAAATCTCCGCGATCACATGACCGACATTGAGCTAATCCTGACCATGCTGGCAGAGGCGACCACCACGAAGCTGCACCGGGACCGGGATTCACAGGGTATGGCGCCGCTGAAAAAGGATGCGCATGACGGCGGGGCGGTGGCCGGCAGAACGCGTAAGGATATTGAGACCCAGACCGGTAAGCCGGTCATCACCGCCGAAAACTTCAAGCAACTGTCCGCCAGGAAACTGAAAAAGCCGAAGGCGGCCAAGGACTGACCACGCCTAGAAAGAAGAAAGCCCCGGCGCTGACGTTTCAGCGGCACATCGCCAATTGAAAATCGGAACCTTGCGAGGCGCGCTCAAGCAGGCCAAAATTGAGCCTGAAGAATTTCAAGAGTATCTCTGAATGCAAGTGAACGAGCGGCGGCTAACAATGTAAGCACCAACCTTCCCGCAGCCCGGCGCAAAACTCAGTCTCGAAAAAACCCGGCGCACTTTCATTGATTTTGTTGGTGGTGAGATGTACCTTTAATCGTTGTCCAATCGAGCTGTTCAGTTCCATCCGAATCCTGATTGGCGGACGACATAACACAGAGAAGGAGGGTCATATGCTAAAAGTTAGTATCATAACCACTCTAATTTTCCTGGGTGAGATAGTCTTTGCGCAAGAAACAACCGGTAGATTTCAAAAGGTGGTAAACAGATTGGTCGAATCGTATAACACGGCGGACCACGAAGGAATTCAGCGGGATTTTGCCAAAGTCATGCTGGAGGCATTCCCTCTTGAAAAATCAAAACCGTTCTTCGCAGGCGTCGCAGTTTGGGAAGATCCAAAATCTTGATCTCCCGCGGTATACTCCCCCTGCCCAGGCAATTTTTCCTGCACATTTTGAACGCGGGATTCTCGATATCAAGATTGTGCTCGACAACGAGGACAAAATCATTGGTTTGTTCTTTCTTCCCCATACCGCCAGCATCCCCATTCCCGATAAGCATCAAACAGAGCTATCAGTACCCTTCAAAGGGCAATGGCTTGTCTTCTGGGGTGGCGACACGAAAGATCTCAATCAGCATCACGATGTTCCCAATCAGAAGTTTGCTTTTGATTTCGTTGGCGTGAATGAGAAAGGCGAAACGCGTAAAGGCGATGGCAAGACAAATGAGGACTATGTTGCCTTTAGCAGAGAAATTCTCGCGCCGGCAGATGGGATTGTAACGGATGTCATTGAGGGGGTCAGGGAGAATGTGCCCGGGTCAATGAACCCGTTCTCAGCGTTGGGGAACGCAGTATGTATTCAACATCGAGAGTACGAAGTATCGGTACTTGCACATTTGAAACTTGGCAGCGTCAGGGTAAAAGTCGGAGACAAAGTGAAGAGAGGGCAAATACTGGGGCTGTGTGGAAATTCCGGAAATTCTTCAGAGCCGCATCTTCACTATCACCTCCAGAACACTTCTGTAGTTCAAGATGGGAGTGGAATCAAATGCTATTTCTCGAACGTGATGGTCACAAAGGATGGTAAGAAGGAATCAAAGACGAACTACTCTCCCATAAAAGGCGAGATCATCGGTATAGAATAGTATTGTTCATCGTAGAGTGACGACCAAGGGAAGTAAATATTTCAAATGGCTTGGTGCCTGGGAGTCTTGTGGTTTTCTTTTGTCGGGGCGGAAACAGATTCTCGACGAACCTTGGTTCCTTGATTGATTTTGTTGATGGGGAGAGGTACATTTGATCGTTGTCCAATCTTGCTGTTCAGTTCCAACCGCGTTTTGCGGGCGAGTACTTCAGGAATTCTCCAATAACTCTGTCAGACTATTTTCAA
>JANNUB010000524.1:0-3157 GCA_031394795.1 Ignavibacteriota bacterium
CGCCGACTCGCACACGGTGCACGATTACCGACACGACCGGAAACCGTTTCCGCTGGTCTTCAAGAGGACGGAAAAATCCGAGCCGTTTCGTTTCAAAGCGTTCGAGTCGTACGAGGAGGAAAGCGACGTCACGCTCGCACCGGTAACGCGCTATACGGACAAACCGCTCGAAATTGAAATCCCGCTGTACGCGACTTCGGAGATTGAGACGACGGCTGATGTTCCCTTCGCGTACGCGATCCCGCGGGAGTTCGCGCATCTTGCGGAGATACTCACACTGCACGGGATTGATTTCAAAATTATGCAAGAGCCGGAGAACGTTGCCGTTGAGCGGTACCGGTTTGTGGACGTCGAGTTCGCGGCACACCCGTATGAAGGACGGCAACGCGTAAGCCTTGCGGTCGAAAAGTTCTCGGAGAAAGTTATTCTTCCGGAGGGTACGTTCCTCGTGTACACGCAGCAAAAAACGCTGCGGGTTATCATGCACCTGCTCGAGCCGGAGTCGCCGGACTCGTTCGTGCGCTGGGGATTCTTCAACGCGTTCTTCGAGCGGAAGGAATATGCAGAAGACTACATCATGGAGCCGCAAGCGCGACAGATGCTTGCAAGCGACGTGAACCTGCGCGAACAGTTTTTCACAAAAGTCTCCGGCGGTGAAACGTTCAGCAAAGACCCGGGCTTGCGTCTCGACTTTTTCTACCGGCACTCGCCGTATTTCGACAAGGCGGAACTCGTGTATCCGATTGTGCGCGTGCCGCATAAAGAGTGAGTTATTCCGGGGTTTCGGTGTTGCGGATGCGGATTCTTCTGCGTACTATTCTACACTTTCCTATCAAAAGCATCTCATAGATGGATCATAGGTTTCCTTGCATTGTCAAATTGTGCAAAGCGACAGGCGACGAGGATTTCCGTTGAGGAGAGATTCGACGTTGCGACAGTGCATACCACGCGAGCAAATCCATTTGAGCTAACAGTTCATTGAGTGAGTGGTTGAATGGCCAACATAAGAAAAATACTTGTTGTGGATGATGAAGATGCCATTCGTACCGTCTTATCTGCTGAACTTGAATATGAAGGATATGACGTGGATACAGCGGCAGATGGTGTTGAGGCTCTCTCTAAAATTGAGAAAGTACATTATGACTTGGTCTTACTCGATATCAAGATGCCTCGGATGAATGGTTTCGAGGTGTTGCTCCGGACTAAGGTTAGGATTCCGAACACTAAAGTGATCATGCTTACGGGATTTGCCGATCTCAAGAATGCCGTGGAATCAAAAAAACTTGGGGCGGAGGAGTTCGTCTCCAAGCCATGTGATTTAGTCGATTTGTTTATTGAAATAAATAGAGTCATGGATAAGGGGGAACTAAGTCTGCGCGAAGAGGCAGAACGCTTATCGAGCCTTGCATCAACGCTAGTTAACAACATCACTAAGGGTTCTTATAGACGAATTTGGCAACTATACAAAACGTGGAAAGGTCGCGTAGCGTTTAGAGGTGAGGGTGGCTATGCTGCAATATGCGGGGCGGTTGCACACGGACTAAAGGGAGAGTTCCTACATATAGCGAATTCGGCAAGGACTGTTCGAGAGTTGGCAGGAACTTCGGAAAAAATAAACGAGGAATGTGATATCATAGACAGGAGTGTGGAGTACAGTCAGCTCCAGCTACGGCGCTTGCTTGATTTCGTTAATCTTGGCATCCCTCAACCTGTGCCGGTAGATGTTTCAGAGTTGCTTTTGAAAACTGAGCAACACATAGCGCCTCGTTTACCTTCAACTATCAGATTGAAGATTTTTCTTTCGGATGAAGCAAAGGGAAGAATGATCGGAGGTAGTTATGAGCAGTTGCAGGGAGTTCTGGTTGAGTTTATTGACAACGCAAGAGTTGCATTATCGTGGAAAGGGGGAGGCAATATTGCGGTTGCAGCGAACATTGCAGAAGGCGCTGTCATCATTTCGGTTGCTGATGACGGACCAGGAATCCCACATAAGTTGCGTAAGAAACTACTGAGATCTCAAGTGCCCAGCAGAAGTGGGTTAGGTCTGGGGTTGTTTCTCAGCGACAAAGTGATCAAGCAGCTTGGAGGAGAAATGAGTTTTCAATCGTCAGACAAGGGAACCACTTTCACTATGAGATTACCCATAACAGGGAAGGTCGATTGAAATGCCAATAAAAGTTCTCTTGGTTGATGACAATCGGGAAACGATTCGGGTATATGCGAAAGCACTCACACGGCTTGTTCATGCAAAAGAACTTGATGGTGAGGTATCACAGATTCAAATTGACGACTCAGACAGCGTTCCATCTGCATTGAAGAAGCTGGGCTCGAGCCAATATGAGATAATAGTTGTGGATCTGAAGATCCCCGGTACTGATGGAGAAGAAATGGGGGGATTGGAAGTGATCGATGAGTCTTTGAAACTTGATCCGCTCCGACCCATCATTGCTATTACTGGTTACGGAAGCATTCAACTTGCCAGAAAAACCCTAACGCAGGGTGTCTTTGATTTCATTGAGAAATCTTCCACTGCAGTAGATGAGTTGATCAAAGCTGTGCAACGAGCAATCGATAGTCGTTCGGAAAGAATCTTCAGATCGGGAAACCCATTCACTCCGATGTCTGGAATCGAACCAACTGTGTTTGGCGGAAGGACCAAAGAGTTAGAGTTCTTTGAACAGCGAATCAACCGAACTCTTAATGCAAACTACAGTGAACACTTCTTGGTGCTTGGCGATTGGGGTATTGGCAAGTCAACGTTATTCAAAGAATACAAGAAACTCTGCCAAAGTCGTGGCTACCTTGCTTCCGTGGTTCCTCTTGAATCCATGCAGGCTGGAACCAAGCTTATCGAAGCTGCGCGTTCAGTTGTTGAAAGTGCTTTGCGCGATCTGCCCTTCTCTGTTGACCGGTTCAAGAAGGTGACGAGTTTCTTTGATTCTGTCGGAATTAGCATCCTTGGAACGGGGTTGGATTTTAGTCGCGACACTTCAAAGAAAGATCTATCACCACAAGCATTTCTCCATGATGCACTCATCAATTTGTGGGATGATGTGAAAGACAAGACAGAAGTCTTAGTTATTTTGCTTGACGATCTCGACAATTTTGCTGCCGTGCCAGAGATTGTTATGACACTCAAGCAGACTCTGCTAATGGA
>JANNUB010000615.1:0-5081 GCA_031394795.1 Ignavibacteriota bacterium
TATCTTCGCCGTTGGAAATTCCGCCCGCAATGCCTCCCGCGTTGTTCGTACGAGTACGAACGCGACGCGCTTTTCTATCAAAGTACATCGCGTCATTGTTTTCGCTTCCTTTCAATCGCGCGGCGCGAAAACCGTTACCCACTTCGAAGCCTTTGATCGCACCAATGGACATCAATGCCTTGGCAAAGTCCGCTTCGAGCTTATCGAAGACCGGCTCACCCAAACCGGCAGGGGGATTTTTCACCACGATTTCAATCATCCCGCCGACCGAATCTCCCTCCTTTTTCGCGCGCAGAACCTTTCGCTCCATACGCTTCGCTGCATCCGGATCTGCGCAGCGGAGAGGATTTTTTTCAATCTGACTGATGATGCATCTCTTCGCGCACACACCTGCAACTTCGATCGTATGGGCGTAAATCTGAATCCCCCGCCCAGCGAGGAGTTGTTTCGCTACAGCGCCGGCTGCGACACGCGCCGCCGTTTCACGACCGGACGAGCGTCCGCCGCCGCGATAATCACCGATGCCGAATTTCGCGAGATACGTAAAGCCTGCATGGCCAGGTCGGAAAACGTTTTTGATCTTCTCATAATCTTTCGACTTCTGATCCGTATTCCAAATGATCATGCATATCGGCGTGCCGGTTGTTTTCCCTTCAAAGACGCCGCTCAGGATTTCGACTTCGTCAGATTCTTTGCGTGCGGTTGTCACGTTGCTCTGGCCGGGGCGACGACGGTCGAGTTCTTTTTGGATGAACTTCGTGTCAATGGGAACTCCCGGCTTCACGCCGTCAATCACAACGCCAATGGCTTTGCCATGGCTTTCGCCGAATGTGGTGATTCGAAAATATGTACCGAATGAATTTCCAGCCATGAGAGGTATGAATTTTAGGTTGTAGGTTTTGAGCTTCAGCCTCAGCTCTTTTCACTCATCTCAATACTGATGTTACGCACACAACACATTAGACAACTATTCCCCTCTGTGCGCGTGCATGAAGCGACGGCGAGAGGGGTTAGGGGTGTGTCTATTACGTCGAATTCGTGCAGGATTCATTCGTTTATACACACCCCTAAATCCCCTCTCCCCTGCGCGCAGTCTTTCGCACAGAGGGGACTTTTATTTTGCTTAACGTCAGTCAATACAGCTTCTCAAACTCATTCCAAAAGCGCGGAAAGGATTTTGTTACGCATTCGGGATTCTCAATCCTAACACCCGGAATTTTTAGTCCGGTAAGCGCAAAACTCATCGCCAAACGGTGATCGTCGTACGTGTCGAGTTGCGCGCCGCGTAATGGCGTCGGAATGATTTCGAGAGTGTCATCTGTTGCAGAAATGTTCGCGCCTAATTTCCTCAGCTCCGTTTCAAGCGCGGCAAGCCTATCAGACTCCTTGTGACGAAGCTGTGCGATGTTGGAGATCCGCGTTGGCGAGCCTGCGAACAGCGCAGCAACGGCAAGTGTTGGGACAACATCGGGCATCAAGTTCATATCAACATCAATTCCTTTCAACACATCGCCGCTCATGCATGCAACGCCATCGGCATGTTCCGAGATGGCGCAGCCCATCGTCTTCAGCAGATCAACAAACTTCGCATCGCCTTGAAGCGAGTTCAATTTCAAGCCATGAACGAAAACTCTTCCTGGGCAAATTGCAGCTGCGGCAAGAAGATACGAGGCGCTCGAGGCATCCGCTTCAACGACGAATTCCGTCCGTGAATATCTCCGTCCAGCGACAACGGTAAACGAGTTGTTCGTCAAACGGTTCACTTCAACGCCGAACTGCTTCATCACATCCATCGTCATGTCAATATACGATGCCGACGAGAGTCTGCCTTCGAGTTGAATCGCAATGTCGCTCGACGCGTACGGCGCCGTCAGCAAAAGCGACGAAAGGAATTGGGAGCTTTTCTGCGCGTCGAGTTTCGCCCGTCCGCCGCGCAATGTTCCGCCTTGAGCCATGTCCGAAGGACTCCCTACGGAGAACCTTGAACCGACCTGTTGCGCTTTCACTCCAAGCTGCGCGAGCGCGTTCAGCAGATCGTCATTCGGCCGTTCTGCCATGCGCGAATTTGTTTCGATGACCGTCTTTCCCTGAGCGAGCGCTGCGAGCGACAGCAAAAAACGGAGCGTCGTACCCGCATTCCCGACAGGGATCGGAAACTTTGGCGCGTACAGGGTTCCCCCCGTCCCTTCGACTATCAGCGCGTCGGCATTCTTTCGGACAAGCACGCCGAGTTGATTCAGCCCGTTCGTCATCAGCGCGGTGTCGTCGCTGTCCGACGCGTTGCGGATAACAGACTCACCTTTCGCCAGCGCAGCGCACACGAGCGCGCGATTCGTAATGCTCTTCGAGCCCGGGATCTTCACACTCACGTTTAATGGAGCTGCGATGGGAAGGATTTCACGAACTGTCACGATGCCCAATCCATAACTTTCGCATGCTCGGGATGCGATTGATACACTGTAAGCGACGGCATGTTTTCAAACTTGGAAATCAAGACTTCCAACCTTATGAAATATTGATGATCTTCTTCATCAGCGCGATGGAAGGCTTCTTCCCGACATACAGCGCAGATTGCAGCGCAGCCTGGTTGATGTACATTTCGGTCCCCGGAATCACTTCCGCACCAACGCTTTTTGCATCGCGCAAAAATTTCGTCATTGGCGGATTGTACACCGCATCGAAGACGACGCGTTTTTTTAGCATAGATTTTGGAAGAGGCGATATGTTCACGTGTGGCGTCATTCCCAACGAGGTGGCGTTCGCGATGATGTCGAAATGTTGCGTTCCGAGCTTTGCGTTGGCGATGAAGTTCACAGCAAGCCCCCTTGGGGCAAGCTCGCGCGCGAGCTGTTTCGCTTTACGCTCCGTTCGGTTCGCGAGAAATACGGTCGCACCTCGTCTTTGTGCTTCGTACGCGATCGCACGTGCTGCTCCGCCTGCGCCAAGAACGAGCATCATTTTCCCGCTCACTCGCATCTTCGATTCGATTGCATCGAGCGCACCCGACGCGTCGGTGTTAGTACCGATGAGCCTCCCTCTCCTTCGCACAACGGTGTTCACTGCGCCAATTGCTTTTGCTGTAGGATCGAGGCGGTCAAGGAACTTCATCATCGCTTGCTTGTGAGGGATCGTGACGCTGAAGCCGTTGAGGATCGGTGCAATGTGTTTCATAAAGCCGGCGATGTTCTTTGCTTGGAGTCTACAATACACCGCGTCCTTCTTTACGCGCTGGAAGAGCGGATTGTGGAGATAAATCCCTTTACTCTGCTTGAGCGGATTGCCGACAACGCCAAACACTTTTGTTTTCGGCGAGACTTTGTCTGCCCGATAAAGGGTCTTCATCTCTCGCATAGGAATCTGTCCCGGCGCAGCCTCGATTGCACCGTCAACCGAGGCGAAAGTTGCCCAACCGCCGAACTTCTTGTAGAGAACTCTGCTCGCTTCTCCATATTCTCCCATCGCAATCGCGATGGCTTTCTGGTTCTCTCGCCTCGCAAGCTGAAGGAACTTGATCGCGTGCCGCATGTCCGAAGCATCGTCGGCTCGGTAGGCAAATTTGAGAACATCGGCTCCTGTTTTTCGCATGCGAGTGTACAACGCGGCGACGCTCTTTACCTTGTTATCGAACTGATGATGCGAGACGATGAGCCTGGAATTCTTTTTCCGCCGAAGAAACTCTTGAAGGAACGTCCCGCCAGCTGCAAACTCGATATCCACATACTGAGCGCCGAGGAACGACGCTGTGTCCAGAATATCCAGCCGATCTTCTTCGCTTCCTTCAAAGGCGCCCCCTTCGTACTCCGGCCGGCAAGTCGCAATCACCCCCTTTCTCGCGGCAGCGAAGAGTTGCGACATGAACGGCTCGGCGATGAGGTCGAGTCGGAATTCGAACAGGTCTGCATAGCGCGAAGATCGTGCAATCTGCGCAAGCGCGTCCTTGATGCCCGGCCCGACGATGGAAACGATAATCATAGCACGGCTTGTTCGATGTACTCACGAGGAACGTGGACGCCAATTGCAGCGCGCCCGATGCGATTCAGCAAAACGAATGTCGAGCCAATCCCGTCTGTTTTTTTATCCAATGCAAGCGCGCTGAAGAATCTCTCTCTGGATTTCACGAGGGGGAACTTCGTCGGCAGTTTCAGCGCCCTCAGCAACCCAACGAGTCGCGTGTAATCCTCTTGTTTCAGCAAACCCATCTGCACAGCAATCCTCGACTCAACGGCAAGCCCAATCGAGACTGCTTCGCCGTGTTTGAAAGCAAAACGCATCCCCGCCTCGATTGCATGGCCGATCGTGTGTCCGAGATTCAAAGCTTTTCGGAGACCGGTTTCATATTCATCTTCTTGAACGACTGCCGCTTTCAGCTTGACTGAGCGAGAGATGATCTCCATAAGAAGTTTCGAGTTCGTCTTCGTTATACGTCCAGCGTTCCGTTCCAGAAACTCGAAGAACTTTTTGTCCAACGCTGCCGCAATTTTTACAACTTCCGCCAAGCCATTCCGAAATTCCTGCTGCGACAAAGTTCGCAGCACGGTCGGGTCAATAAACACTGCCGCCGGCTGATGAAATGCGCCGATGAGATTTTTCCCGAGCGGATGATCAATGCCGACTTTTCCTCCCACGCTGCTGTCAACTTGTGCAAGGAGCGTCGTCGGGACCTGGATGTAGCGCACGCCGCGAAGAATTGTTGCAGCAGCATATCCCGCCGCGTCTCCAACCACTCCGCCGCCGAGAGCAACAATAATGCTGTTGCGTCGGATTCCGTTTTCAAGCAGCGCCGTGTGGAGCGCATGAATCGTTTTGAAATTCTTGGATTGCTCGCCTGCCGGGAAATCGAGCATGCAGGCGTTCATTCCTCTTTGCGTGAACTTCTCGAGCAGCGCTTCGCCGTACAAACGCCTTACATTCGAGTCCGCAACAATGAAGTAGGACGCGCCCGCAAAGCGCCGGGCTGCAAGTTCGGGAAGCTGCGCGAGGATTTCCAAATGCATCGTGATTGTGTAGGTTCGGTCGCTTTCTTTCAGGCGAAGGCGGATGTTGTGTGCATTCATTGAGAGTCAATATATCTAACCGACCGG
>JANNUB010000042.1:0-1935 GCA_031394795.1 Ignavibacteriota bacterium
GACTTTGACGATTTCCGATGTCGATAACGCCACCGGTATCTTTACCTGGGATTTGGGCACAAAATAATCCTTTTTCATCAAAGGAGGCCGTATGACACAGAACTCATCCTCCAAGCGTATTTCCCGCCGTGATTTTATCAAGGCAACCACAGCAGCCATTGGCGGCTTGATTGGCCTGGCACCTGCTGTCCCGGTCATTGGCTACCTGGTCTCCCCAGCGCTTCGAGAAAACAAGGCAGCAGGCTGGATCGATCTCGGTCCGCTCGAAAAATATCCCGTTGGGGCTACACCGTCTCCTTTCGAGTTTACACAGACTAACGTGAACGGCTGGGAAAGAACCGCTTTGAGTTACGGCGTCTTTGTGGTGCGCACAGACGAAAAGAATGTGCAGGTGCTTTCGAACGTCTGCACCCATCTTGGCTGCCGGGTCACCTGGCACCCGGATATTCAACATTACGTCAGCCCTTGCCACGATGGGCATTTCGACCTGACCGGCAAGAATGTCAGCGGCCCGCCACCCCGTCCGCTGGATGAGTTCACCACCAAAATCGAAAACGGCAATCTGCTAATCCATTTGCCGCCTTATAAACGCGAATCATAACAAAGGAGAATATCATGTCAAAGAAGCATATGCTTATCATGGTTGCCTGCTGCTTAATCCCGATTGCAGCACTCGCTGCAATTACGGTGTTCAAGATCCCGGTCAGCACCGTTATCTATGGTGTAATTCTGCTTGTCTGCCCTCTCTCACATCTGCTCATGATGAAATTCATGGGTGGACATGACCATGACCAGCAGCAGCAAATTTCACAGGAACACAGCCATCCTGCCGTGATTGATGTGGATGCCAAATAACGTTCTTTCCCGCCGCGATTTCCTAAAGCTCTCGACATTCGGTTTAGGCGGAGTGGCCTTTCGCCCACTGGCGAGGCTGTTTCCGTTGGCGGAATTTCCGAAGTCTGAACGCTTGGGACGGGTGGCAACCACCCAAATGGACCTTAAAACTGCCCCCGACGAAAACAGCACCACCCTGCGAATTGTTTATGAGGACACAATTGTTCCGATCCTGCAGGAAGCCGTCGGCCCCAAAGCGGGGCGCATCAACCAGCGCTGGGCAGATACAGGCGAAGGCTATCTCTGGTCGCCTGATTTACAGCCGGTGCGGAATATCCCCAATCAATCGGTGGCTGCTTTTCCAATTGCCAGCGCAGGCGGCATGTGGCTCGAAGTAACCATCCCTTACGTTGAGCTTGTCCAGGAGAACCCGTCTGCCCGCTCGCCGCGCTTCAAAAACCGTGAGGGTTTGGGCCAACCGCTCCGTTACTACTACAGCCAGATTGTCTGGTCTGACCAAATCAAGGTTGAATCTGGTCAGACTTGGTACCGGGTTCAGGATCGATACGGCAGTTACGGAGATATTTTCTGGGCACCTGCTGAGGCCTTTCGTCCGCTGACGCTTGACGAAGTTGCTCCTATCCACTCCGAGGTGGAAGAAAAAAGCATCCTGGTCAACATCGCCTACCAGACCCTTTCCTGTTACGAGGGAAAGCGGGAAGTGCATTTTGCTCGTGTTTCCACTGGCGCGTTGTTCGATGCCTGGGGCAAAAAGGTGGATGTCTGGAGCACACCGCTTGGCGATCACCCCATCTGGCGCAAATTGTTCGCCATTGATTTGAGCGGCGGCGGGGCGCTGGATGGTTGGGACTTGCCGGCTGTTGGCTGGGTTTCGCTGTTTGCGAGCACCGGCCAGGCCATCCACTCAACCTACTGGCACAACAACTATGGGGAACCTTCGTCGCGGGGCTGTGTCAATTGCTCGCCCGAGGATGCCAAATGGATTTTTCGTTGGACTCAGCCGGTTGTCTCGTACAATCCCGGTGATTTGACCGTTTCCATCCCAGGTGGAACGGTCGTGAAAGTTGTGGAGCATTAATG
>JANNUB010000138.1:0-1723 GCA_031394795.1 Ignavibacteriota bacterium
CGTGAGGAAACGTCGCTACGAATGGAACGAGTCTCCGTCGTTTGAACCAGAGAGATTTGTGGCTGAGAAATACGGGGTTCGGATTTTGCTGTCGACATTCCTCCACCGCTATTTCCTCCTTGCATCCCTCCGCCTGCTTCCGCCATTGCAGATGACGACGAGAACTGACTCATTACGTTGCTGCCGCCGCCGTTTACAGGAACGAGAAGATTTCTCAGCGCCTCAACACTGTTTCTTTGTTCTCGTGCATAGCGGACGCGAATCGGGAAGCGTTGACGACCCTGAATCACTGTGCCGATATTCTCCCCGCCGATGGCACTCTCAATTATATCTTGCACATCGCCGAGGTTGATGCCGTAGCGCGCAACCGCTTCTCTATCAATCTTGATGTCAAGGAACAAACCGCCTTGTGTTCGCTCCGCATACAAATCTGCCGCACCCGGAACTTTTCTCAAAATTCTCTCGGATTGAATTGCCAATCGTTCAAGCGTGTCCAAGTTCGTTCCGAAAATCTTCACGCCTAAATCCGTTCGGACGCCGGTCGAAAGCATGTTGATGCGGTTGATGATGGGCTGAGTCCAGCCGTTGCGCACGCCGGGAATTTGCAGCTTCGCATCAAGCTCGTTGATGATGTCATCCTTCGTCATGCCCGGTCGCCACTGCGATTTTGGTTTGAGAAGAATGATGGATTCAATCATGCTCACGGGTGCCGGGTCAGTTGACGTTTCAGCCTTACCTGCTTTGCCGAGAACTGTTTCCACTTCAGGCATGGACTTGATAATTGCATCCTGCACCTGCAGAATGCGGTTCACTTCGGTTATCGAAGCCGACGGAAGCGTTACGGGCATGAAGAGCAAGCTTCCCTCATCAAGCGGCGGCATGAACTCGGAGCCGATGTTCAATATCATCGGAACCGTAATCAACAACGCAAACACATTCAGCGCGATCGTGGTTTTGCGATGCTTCAATACCCAGTGGATTACCGGAGCGTAGAGGCGATTCAAGACGCGAGTAATCGGGTTTCTCTCTTGACTTCGGAACTTGCCGCGTGTCAGCATCGTCATCAACATCGGCACCAGCGTGATGGCAATGATCGCCGAGCCGGCGAGCACAAATGTTTTCGTGAACGCGAGCGGTCGGAAGAGTTTTCCTTCCTGTCCTTCGAGTAAAAACACGGGCAGGAACGATACGACCATGATTGCTACTGCGAAGAAAATTGAAGGACCAACCTGCTTCGCGGACATAATGGATATTTCTATGAAGTCCTCGTTGGTCAGCGTTCCTTTTCGTTCTTGTGCCTCCGCGACATTGCGATACGCATTCTCCACCAGCACGATGGATGCATCCACGATAACCCCGATAGCAATTGCAATTCCTCCAAGCGACATAATGTTCGACGTAATGCCGCCTAACTTCATAGTGATGAACGCAATGAGAACCGCGATGGGGATTTCGATAATTACGCGTAACACGCTTCGCACATGGAGTAGAAAAAGAAATACTACAATGCCAACGACAATTGCTTCTTCGATGAGCGCTTTCTTCAGCGTTTCGATTGAAGCCATGATGAGGTCGCTTCTGTCGTACGCGGTTTTGATGTGAACGCCTTGTGGAAGTCCGGGTGTAATCTCATGAATCTTTTTCTTCACGCGGTCAGAAAGGATCTCTGCGCCGCCTCCTGGTATCGAGTCCAGTCCCGCGGGGGCAAAGGCATCATCACGAT
>JANNUB010000141.1:0-6831 GCA_031394795.1 Ignavibacteriota bacterium
GCGGCTTCTGCTCACTTTTCATCGCTCTCGGACTTGTGCGGTGTCGTCAACACCTTCCAGAAAAAGTACAAAGTAAACGCTGTAATGATTCCCATTGTCGTAAGCATCATGATCCATGCTGTTGATGTCATGCGAGCCTCCCGTTTGCTTGTCGCCGTTTGTAGGCGAGATAGACTAAATAACAGATGCTGGCGAAACAGACAGTGAGCAATACTCTGGCGCCGATGATGTAGTTGAGTCGTGTTTCGAGCGCAGCTTTTGCCGCTGCATCCGTTGCTGCCGCAATTTGCTCGCGCAATCCGCTCATGAAGAGCTGGCGAATGATGGAGCCATCGTCCAATGTCCAGCCATTGCCGCTCATTAGGCTTGCAATCGCTCCGCTCCAATCGCCTCCTGCTGGCGAGAAGATGGAGCCGATGAACACGAACAAAAGAAAGAACGGTGTCACCCATTTGATGATGAACTTGTAAATGTCGGGCACTTTCATATCCGCGCCGCTCGTAATTTCTTTCCAGCCTTTGTCCATGCCGAACACCCACGCGAACAACACAGACTCCGCGAGCGCGAACACTACGAGCGAGACCGTTCCCGCCCAGTAATCATATTCATCGAACACGCCGTAGCTGTACAAGAATACGGTTGGCAAACCGAGGATGAGTGTAATCAAACCAAAACTCCACGCCGACTTTGATCTGCCCCAACCGAACTCATCTTGCATGAACCCCATCCATGGAGTGCCCATTGCGAGCGATGAGGTGATGCCCGCGAAAAACAGAAGTCCAAACCAAAACACGCCGGCCACAACGGCGAGGAACGGTCCCCAATTCTCAAACAAAAACGGCATCGTCTGAAACGCCATGCCGAAGCCCGCGTTCTCTTTCACCCAGTCAAGTCCGAGATAACCCGCCGCAATAGGAATTACAATCAGACTTCCTAAACAGACTTCAACAAACTCGTTCATCCATCCCGCGCTCATAGCGTTCAGTGCAATGTCGTCCTTTGCTTTCACGTACGCTGCGTAGCAATGAATCGTCCCCATGCCGACGGAGAGCGTGAAGAATATTTGTCCTGCGGCGGCAAGCCACACTTTGGGATTGGAGAGCGAATCGAATTGTGGATTCCACAAGAAGTTGATGCCCGCCCATGCACTTGCGTCGGGATGCTCCGCCGTCGCGCCTGATGTGCCGAGGGTAACGCCCTTGTACGCAAGAAAAAGCGCGAAGAGAATCAACAATGGCATCCCAATTTTTGCAGTCTTTTCAACTCCGCCGCTCAAGCCTCGCGACAAAATCCATGTATTGAGAAACAGGCAAAGCAAATAGAACACAACCGCTTCGTATGGAATCGTCGTGTGCGATGTGCTCACGTCGAGATAATCGCTGAAAAACTTCGCGACTTCCAATTGCGACAAGCCATCGAACGAACGCGCCAGCGCATGATAGACGTACGACATCGTCCATGACTCGATGTAACAGTAGTATGCAGCGACCGCGAGGTTCGTCCAAATGCCGAACACGCCGAAGTATTTGAAGAACTTCATCTTGGTCATGCTGTCCAAAATATATGGCGTCGAGTGATTGTTCGACTTGCCGCCAAAGCGACCCATGGACCACTCAACCCACAACAGCGGAACTCCCATCAACAAGAACGAGACGAGGTATGGAATGATAAACGCTCCCCCGCCGTTGTTTATGGCTTGCATTGGAAAACGGAGGAAGTTGCCAAGGCCGACGGCATTGCCTGCCATCGCAAGCACAAGTCCGACGCGCGAACCCCATGCTTCTTTGCTTGAGGACATGGTGACCCTTTCCTGTTAGTGTGGGCTTAACAAAATCAGTCAGATTTTCTTTTGGTAAGCAGAGTTGTCTCTACGAAGTCGTAGACCTACGCGACCACATAGGATGGTGAGAATTCAGAGTCGGTTACGACCAGCAGTGCAAATGAACGACGAGAATTCAATTCCAATAAAAGTAATGCCGAGAGAAGATTCAAGGAAAAAGTCTATTCTTTTGCTGTCGCCGTCGGAGTACTTGCCTTGTTGCTCATTTTATGCTGTACATATTTGATAATGAGCGGCAAGATCGAAAGGAACACGATGGCGATAATGACCAACTCGATGTGCTCCACCACGCCGGGGAACGCGACGCCGAGAAAATAACCAAGCAGCGTCATGCTCGTAACCCATCCGATGCCGCCGGTGATATTGAACAGCGCGAAGCGGCGATACTTCATTCCAGCAACGCCTGCCACTACTGGGGCGAATGTTCGCGCAAACGGCATGAACCGCGCCATGATTATCGTGACGCCGCCGTACTTCTCGTAAAATTCCTGCGTCTTGATAAGATGGTCTTTGCGAAACCACCGCGACTGTTGACGGTCGAAGAGCGGACGTCCTGCGCGCAAGCCGATGTTGTACCCCACCGCGTCTCCGGTGATTGCCGCGATGATGAGCAGAATGTTTAACCACCAAATATCAAGTTGACCGCGGGCTGCGAAAAGTCCGGCAGTGACGAGCAGTGAGTCTCCCGGAAGAAAAAAACCGATGAGCAAACCCGTTTCCGCGAAGATGATGACAAACAATCCGATGTAGCCGCCCCAGACGATGATTTCTTCGAGCGTGGGGAGCTGAGGGAGAAACGCGATGAGTGAATCCAATATCGAAATTCCTAATCCAATGAAAGCAAATTGAGCGTGCGAGGGAGGGGAAGATCCTGCATTGACCGCCACAAGATACGAGCAAAGGGGATGACAGACAAATGAAATCTTGCTGTCGTGGGGTTGTATATTGATGTGTGGTTTGTTAGATTTCAATGGCAAGGGATGGAGGTATCCTATGAACGGTAAACCAAAGATGAATCCACATCTCAGTGCGCGCTACATTGCAAACAGGCGTGCAAACGAACTGAACAGACGCTACTATTATCAGCACAAATCAGAGTTTCTAAGAAGGTACAAAAACAAATACGTCGCCATCAGTGAGAAGCGTCTCATAGACGTTGATGAAGATCGCATCAAGCTTCTCGACCGCGTGTTCGAAGATTTTGGTGAGACCCCGGTGTTTTTTGCTCACGTAACCAGTAAGCCTCGAGTTGTCCACATTCCATCGTACGCTTTGGTTCGAAGCGTTCGGCGAGCCTGATGAGGAGAATTCGTTATACTCGACAAGGCAAACCCTTCTTGCCGCTCCGGATCATATCTCGAACAACGAATCGCTCGGCGAGACTTGATTTCCAAGTTGATACGGGCGCTGACATGACAGTTATTCCGAGTAGTCTCGCCGACCAGATCAGCGCTGACAAAGATGCAGACGTGTTTGTTTCAGATTTTGATAATCGTATGGTTCGCTACCCAACTCATTTTGTGGACATTCGGTTGGGGAGTCATCTCTTCGGGAATGTCGAAGTTATCGCTTCCGAATCAGACACCGCCTATCTCGGTCTCGACGTTCTCAACCAACTCAAACTGTTACTCGACGGTCCGAAGAACATGCTGACGATCTACTAACTGGATTTCATTTGCTCCTTGTCTGAAAACGGTCTATCTTGCGTCAGCGTCTTCCGTCATCCCGACCTCTCATCCATCCACAAAACAGAATAAATGCCGACAGCCGAAACCGTCTTCACGCTCAAGCTCGACTTGATTCAAACGCTCGCCGTCGCCGCAGCGCTCTACTATCTTGGCGTGCGATTGAAGAAGCTCATCCCTTTTCTCGATAGACTCAACATTCCGTCTGCAGTCATCGGGGGATTGCTGTTTGCAAATTTCGTTCTTCTTACGCGCGACAAGTTTGTAAATTTTCAGTTCGATACGACGATGCAGTCGTTATTCATGGTGATGTTCTTCACGACAATTGGCATGAGCGCGAGCCTGCCGTTGCTGAAAACTGGAGGCATCTCGGTTCTGTGGTTTCTGATCATCTCGTCGGTGTTTTGCTTCGTTCAGAATTTCACAGGCATGGCGATAGCGTATGCGTTCGACGTCCATCCGCTCTTAGGCGTTATGGCAGGCTCCGTCACCCTCGTCGGTGGTCCGGCAACAGGATTGGCATTTGCACCGCTGTTCGAGGAATCCGGCTTGAGCGGAGCAGCGGTGCTGGCGATTACATCGGCGACGTTTGGAATCACGTTCGGTGGAATAACTGGCGGACCGGTTGGAACATGGCTCATCAACAAATACAAGCTCCGCTCGAAATCGAAAAGCGAGCGTGAGTTGGAGAAAGAACTCTCCGACGAAGCGGAGACAATCAAAGTCGACATTGAAAGCGAAGACTCATCCCTCATTGTCAATCTGATTGTCGTAGCGATCGCGATGGGACTCGGCAGCATCGTGAGTTACTACTTTCAATCGCTCGGATGGACACTGCCTGCCTACATCGGCGCGATGATGGTCGCGTCGCTCTTCCGCAATCTTGATGATAAAACGGGATGGCTCAAGGTTGACCAGAAGACGATGGAGCTTGTCGGCGGTATCGCGCTGAACATCTTCCTCGTCGTCGCGCTGATGAATTTGAAATTGTGGGAGTTGTTCAATCTTGCGATTCCGCTCTTCACGATTCTTGCGGCGCAAGTTGTCGTTGCGATTCTCTTCTCGCTTCTTGTGTATCGGGTTATGGGAAAGAACTATGACGCCGCCGTGATGTCCAGCGGGTTCATTGGTTTCATGCTCGGCACAACGGCGAACGCGGTTGCGAACATGAAAGCGTTGGTGAGCAAATTCGGCGCTTCGCCCCGCGCATTTCTCGTCGTCCCAATGGTTGGCGCATTCTTCATTGATTTTGTGAACGCGTTGGTTATTATCTGGTTTGTGAATTGGTTGAAATAACTACCCTCGTCATGCTGAGCGTAGTCGAAGCATGACATCAACGATAATTGAGGTGATCATGTCCACCCTCTTCCGAACAAAAAACCTTGACCAACTTAGCCGCGACGCCGATCTCTCCGGTGAAGGCGGCGCAGGGCATCTCAAGCGAACTCTTGGCTCGTTCGATTTGATTGCTCTGGGTGTCGGCGCGATTATCGGGACCGGAATTTTCGCGACCATCGGCACCGCCGCGGCAGGCGGCGCGGATCATTTGGGCGCCGGTCCGGGCGTCGCGCTGTCGTTTGTTATTACCGCCATTGCGTGCGTCTTCTGCGCCTTGTGCTACGCGGAGTTCGCTTCGCTTGTTCCGATCGCGGGAAGCGCGTACACGTATTCGTATGCAACGCTCGGCGAGCTTGTCGCATGGATTATCGGATGGGATTTGATCATCGAATACGCGGTCGGCAACGTCGCAGTCGCGATTGCATGGGCGGCGTACTTCCATCAGCTCTTCGAGGGGATGGGCGTTCATATTCCCGCGTGGGTTTCCGTTGACTATCGCTCCGCGCATCAGGCTGCGGATGCAGTTGCAGCGGCAGGCGGAACCGTTGCTCCTTCCATCGCGCTCAACTACGAAGCCTGGTCTTCGCACCCGACCGTTGCAGGCATTCCCATCGTTTTCAATTTTCTCGCATTCATCATCGTTGCAGCAGTGACCTGGCTTCTCGTCATCGGAGTGAAAGAATCAGCGAGGGTGAACAACGTCATGGTCATTCTGAAAGTCATCATCCTGCTCTTCTTCATCGGTGTCGGCGCGATGTACGTCAAGCCGGAAAACTGGACGCCATTCATGCCGAACGGGTTCAACGGCGTCTGGGTTGGCGCGAGTCTCATCTTTTTCGCGTTCATCGGTTTCGACGCGATTTCGACTGTCGCGGAAGAGTGCAAGAACCCCGGACGCGACATGCCCATCGGCATTATTGGCTCGCTCATTGTCTGCACACTCATTTATGTCGCGACCGCGATGGTGCTCACCGGAATGGAGCCGTGGCAAAATCTTGGCGTCGCCGATCCGCTTGCGGATGTATTTTCCAAACAAGGAATGAATTGGACAGCAGGCATCATCTCACTCGGCGCGGTGCTTTCGATGACGGCGGTGCTGCTCGTGTTCCAGCTAGGACAGCCGCGCATCTTTTTTGCGATGTCACGCGACGGTTTGCTGCCGAAATATTTCGCCAAAATTCATCCCAAATATCAGACGCCGCACGTCACCACAATTTGGACGGGCATCGTCGTCGCGGTTCTTTCCGGCGTGGCAAACATCAATGAAATTGTCGAGCTGACGAACATCGGCACGCTCTTCGCGTTCGTTCTTGTTTGCGCGGGGATCATCATTCTTCGCCGCACAGATCCCGATCGTCCACGCGTGTTCAAAACTCCGTTCGTCCCGTTAGTTCCGCTTCTCGGCATTGCGATGTGCATTTATTTGATGGCGGGTTTGCCGTGGGTGACGTGGGTGCGGTTCGGCGTATGGCTTGCCGTGGGGTTGGTTTTCTATTTCGCATACGGGTTTTGGAATTCGCGGCTACGGCGTCAATAAGAAGCGCCAGTCAAAATAAGAAGCCCTCGCTCCAACATCGAGACGAGGGCTTTCTGTTTCTCCCTGGAGTTTCCCGGCTATGAAAACCGTTTGCTTGCTTCTGCAATTGCAGGCAGGAGTTGTTCGACCATATTCACTTTTTTGACAAGCACCGTTGCAGGGTGCTGTTTGATATAATCAAAAACTTCTTGTCGTTCCGTCCCGGTGATAAAAATGAACGGGATGTGTCGCATCCGCTCGTTGTGAGAAACTTCTGCATGGAATGATAACCCATTCATTACCGGCATCTCCACATCGGACACGATGATGTCAATAGATTGGTTGCTGAGCAGAGCGAGAGCCTCCTTGCCGCTACGCGCAGTAATGATTTGGTGACTCTTAAGAAGATCGGTTATCAGTTCCGTGAATAACGGATCATCGTCAACGACGAG
>JANNUB010000220.1:0-3834 GCA_031394795.1 Ignavibacteriota bacterium
AAAAGTTGCCCAACAACAAGTACAATCTCAGGAAACAAGTACCCAACACCAACCCACTACAAAGGAGAACCTAACCATGGCTTTCTATTTGACACAGTTCAGCTATACGCCGGAAACCTGGGCTCGATTGATGAAGAACCCCGAAGACCGCCGTGTGGCAGCACGTAAGTACATCGAGTCAGTCGGCGGGAAGCTGCACGGCTTCTGGTACGCGTTCGGCGCGTACGACGGCTACTGCCTCTGGGAAGCGCCTGACAATGTCTCGATGGCTGCAGTGGGACTTGCAATCACCGGCGGTGGTGCGTTGTCGAAATTCGAGACAACGCCGCTGCTCACAGTCGAGGAGACCCTAGACGCCCTTCGCCGTGCGCAGAAGGTCGCCTACCGGCCACCCGGAGCGTAGTCAAGCGGCATCTTCCTATGCCAGCGGCCATGGTGCCGCGGTCGGTCAACAATAGGAGATGAATGAGGCGTACGGCGAGTTCTTCAAGAGCAGCCCGCCTGCCAGATCGACCGTCCAAGGTGAACGCTGACCAGAAGGTCACTTGGTCGCCATTGAGGCGATCGCGTTGGTGAAGTAGGTTGTCTCTTCGCGGAGCGATAGTTCAATGACGTTTCATCGGATCCTTCGGAGTGCTGAAAAGTTCGAATTGATCACGTACGCGGACAACTCACGTTAACGGCACAAAACCACGACAGGAAGCGTCTGCAGTGATCGATGTCTTCGAAAGCCCGGCAAAACTCGAAGCTGTCGGCGCAAAGCGAATGCCGATACTCCAAAAATTCGGTGTCGAAGCAAAACCGGAAGTGATTGAAACATACGACCTCATTGCAGGTCGAGCAGGTGATCTGTAGACAGCCAGAGGTCGCAATGGCAAACACTCCACAATAACTCATCATCACATAACATGAAAGGATACGCCGATGAAAAGACATTCGAAGATAACCGTGCTAGCCGGTTGCTGTTTAGCGCTTCTCGCGCTACACTGCAATCAGCAGCAAAAGCCCGCCCCGGATACGCGTGCTGCGGATGAGGCTGCCATTCGCCAAGCTGATGAAGCCTGGTCCAAAGCTGCCGAAGCAAAGCAATTGGACGGACCCACGGGGTATTTCTCGTTTTTTCTCGAAGACGCAATCATGTTACCCCCTAATGAGCCGATGTTGAACGGGAAGGCAGCCATTCACAAGGCGATGAGTGCCTTTTTCGCAATGCCCGGTTTTACGGTCAAATGGCAACCGACTAAGGTTGAAGCGGCACGCTCCGGAGATTTTGGTTTTTCAGTGGGAACATTCGAACTATCCGTGAACGGTCCGACAGGCGCTCCCATGACGGATCGCGGCAAGTACTTGGTCATCTGGAAGAAACAGGCCGATGGGAGCTGGAAATCTGCCGCCGAGTCGTTCAACTCCGATTTGCCTTTAACGCTGCCGCCGTCAAAATGAAGTCAGGCACTGCGCTTAAAACCAAAAGCACGACCCCGTAGAAAGAACGGTGCAGGCGATCCCTTGTTCATGAAGAACTATTGTGGTCCTCAACGCATTGCGTCGGGTAGTGGGCTGCGTCTGCTGCCGCGTGAGATTGATTTTTTTGCTGTTTGCTTTTGTTGGCGACTTGCCTGATATTTGAATTGAAAAATGACGCAGCATTGTATAACGGCTTTAGGAAAACTTTGAGAGGCTGCAATGAAGCAATGGGAATCACTTGATGTGGTTGAACGCAGCGCCGACAAAGTCAGCGGCGCGTGGGTGTTTCGCGGTACACGGGTTCCGGTCTCTGCATTATTTGAAAACGTGAGAGATGGCGCTACGATTGAGCAGTTTCTGGAATGGTTTCCGGGCGTGCAACGCTCGCAGGTAGAGGCAGTGCTTAATTACGAGTTGTTGACTCTAGCTGATGCACCTTCACAATGAAGATTGTCTTCGATCAGGGGACACCTGTTCCCCTCCGACGACATCTCGCGGCACATTCCGTTACAACCATAGGTGAGCTGGGCTGGTCTTCGTTGTCCAATGGAATACTGCTTGATGTTGCCGAACAAGCGGGTTATGAACTCCTCATCACCACCGACCAAAACTTGCGGTACCAACAAAACCTTACACACCGCAAGCTTGCGATTCTGGTTCTCTCGTCAACCTCGTGGCCCCGAATTACTTTACGGCTCGACGCGATTAGGAATACGGTTAACGAAATGTCATCAGGCGATTATCGGGAAATCGCGATTTGAACGTACTCTATCTGAAACCCTGAGTGAATCGCCTGAGAATTCCGGTGTTTTGGTAAGCGTTCCGTGAGCGATAAGAATGAACAAAACCATTCACAATGTCATAAGGGGTATCGTTACAATGAAAACCATCAAACGTACAATCAAAATCAATCTTCCTCCGCCTGTCGTTTTTGCCCTTCTCGCCGATCCGCAGAATGACGCGCGCTGGATGTTTGCAATGACGGGAACGGATCTTCTTACACCGGGTGATATGCACAAAGGGACAAAGGTGATATGTAAATTCGGCGTCGGTCCGATTACGACAATGCGCGCAAGCGCTGTCATCGAAGCGTTCGATCCGGGACGCAGGTTTGTTCGTACGAGAGTTGGAGGAGTGATGGCAATGAAAGGTGAATTTGCGGTGTCGCCCGATGAAGGAGGCACAAGATTCGACTGGACGATGGACGTGGGAATGAGAATTCCGTTCGTCGGGCTCCTGCTCGACCCGCTTCTCGCGGCTTGGATGGACATGAGCATGGTAACATCAATGAAGAAGTTCAAAGCGCTTGTGGAATCAGGACAACTTGCAGCAGCACCGGAGACAGAAAATGTTGCATACAATTCTTAGTCAGTGGCAGCCGTTCCTTGTGGTGTTCTTCCTCTTGTTGTTCTGGTTGTGGGAGACTGCGGCGCCGTTCTTCGCGCGTGAGCGCCGTGTAAAGCATGCAGCTCGCAATTTGATTGTCTCGGCAGTCAACGGCGTTGTCATCGCATTTGTCTTCGCGGGGATGATGGTCACTGTTGCTGACTATGCAGAGCGTCATCAGTTGGGGTTACTGCATTTGCTTGGCTTGACCGGGACCGCGCAGTTCATCACGGCATTCTTGCTGGTAGATATCTGGACGTATTGGTGGCACCGCTTCAACCACGTTGTCCCGTTTCTCTGGCGCTTCCACCGAATGCACCACAGCGATCCGGAAATGGATGTAACCACAGCAACGCGCTTTCATGTCGCTGAAATTATTTTCTCATCAATCATCAAGCTTGTTCTTATCCCAATCGTCGGCATTCCGATTGGAGTCTTGATCTTGTTCGATGTCGCGCAGCTTCCGATCATCAGTTTTCATCATGCGAACATTCGTCTTCCACGAGTATTTGATCGAACGCTTGCATGGTTTATCGTTACGCCGTTCATGCACAAGGTGCACCACTCGCGCATCAAGCGGGAGACAGACTCCAACTTTTCCAGTCTTCTCTCGGTGTGGGACAGGCTGTTCGGAAGTTTCGTTCAGCGGGAACGCTGTGAAGAAATACTCTTTGGGCTGGATGGATTTGATGAAGATGGGAAACAGTCGGTGAAGGGGTTGTTTGCAACTCCATTATACAAATGAGCGAGAGGTGACCGTCACCTCCCCGCGCGCACTCACGCAGGTCTACTACCTCGTAGAGGTGACGGTCACCTACAACGCATTTACTGTCGCTTGAATAACCTCATCCTTTCGCGAACGGATTCTCGTCAGCACGTCGCCGGAAGGACGGTCAACAAGTTTGATTGTTGCGCAAGCAGTCAGTCCCCCGTCGAAAACAACATTCTCCATTTCCTCGACGTTGATGTTGCTT
This sequence comes from Ignavibacteriota bacterium, assembly GCA_031394795.1. GTDB lineage: Bacteria > Bacteroidota > Ignavibacteria > UBA10030 > UBA6906 > CAADGV01. The sequence continues at coordinate 3,825 of JANNUB010000220.1, forward strand.
GCTTTCAAAT
>JANNUB010000255.1:0-8347 GCA_031394795.1 Ignavibacteriota bacterium
GTTGACAACTGTTGATTCTTCTTAAATAGCTCTTCTCTTGTCATGTTTTCATCCTCCGGAGCAATGAAGATTGTCATAACTTGAGGATTCAGATTTTCGCTTCGCTCAGAATTTAGTGTCTATTCCTCATCCATCGACAACACAGCAAGGAACGCCTCCTGCGGAATTTCGACTCTTCCTACCTGCTTCATACGTTTCTTCCCCTCTTTCTGTTTCTCCAGGAGCTTGCGCTTTCGGGAAATATCGCCGCCATAGCATTTTGCCAGCACGTTCTTGCGCATGGCAGAAATTGTTTCGCGCGCGACCACTTTGCTTCCGATAGCCGCCTGAATTGCCACCTCAAACATCTGTCTTGGTATGAGCTTGCGCAGCTTCACACACAGCTTCTTTCCCCATTCATGCGCTTTGTCGCTGTGAACAATGCTCGAAAACGCGTCCACCGATTCGCCGTTAAGAAGAACATCCAACTTCACCAAATCCGATTCGCGGAAATCGAGAATATCATAATCGAACGAGGCGTACCCGCGGCTCGTGGATTTGAGCTTGTCATAGAAATCGAAGATGATTTCCGAGAGAGGCATTTCGTACTGGATATCGGCGCGTGTAGGATCTATGTATGTTGTGTTCTTGTACGTACCGCGCCGTTCCATGCAAAGCTTCATGATATTGCCGACGTATTCCGTCGGAACGATGATCTGCGCCTTGATGTACGGTTCTTCGACTTTCTCGATCTCGCCGAGCGGCGGCATGTGAGACGGATTGTCCACCAGCACCACTTCCCCATCGGTTTTCGTCACGCGATACTCTACGTTGGGAACGGTGTTGATGATATTTTGATCGTACTCGCGCTCCAAACGCTCTTGCACAATTTCCATGTGCAGCAAGCCGAGAAATCCGCAACGGAAACCAAAACCGAGCGCTGTTGAAGATTCCGGCTCGAAGATCAGCGCAGAGTCGTTGAGCTGCAATTTCCCGATGGATGCGCGCAAGTCCTCGAAGTCTTCCGCATTCGTCGGATAGACGCCGCTGAACACCATCGGCTTCACTTCCTTGTAACCGGGCAGCGGCCCGCTTGCAGGGTTCGACGCGGAGGTAACGGTGTCGCCTACTTTCGTGTCGTGAACGTCCTTGATGCCGGCAATCAAATACCCGACATCGCCTGCGGTCAGTGTCCCCGTCCGAACTTTTTTCATGCCGAGAACGCCGGCCTCTTCCGCGTCGAAGGACCTCCCGTTGGAGAAGAATTTTATCTTCTCCCCTTCTCTCAACGTCCCTTCAACCACGCGGAGATACACGATCGAACCGCGATAAATATCGAACACGGAATCGAAAATGAGCGCTTGCAGCGGTTTTGCCGGATCGCCCTTCGGAGGCGCAATCCGTTTCACAACGGCCTCAAGTATGTCGTCAATACCGATATTGGATTTCGCGCTGGCGAGAAGTATGTCTTCATCCTTGCAGCCAATCAGGTCCTTCATCTGCTGCTTCACGCCGTCAATCATCGCGCTCGGTAAATCAATCTTGTTGATGACCGGGATAATTTCCAATCCCGCGTCAATCGCCAAATACAGATTACTGATCGTCTGCGCTTCGACGCCTTGCGAAGCATCCACAACAAGCAGCGCGCCCTCGCATGCGGCGAGCGAACGGGAAACTTCATAGGAAAAATCAACGTGGCCGGGAGTATCAATCAAGTTGAGCGTGTAGTCATTCCCATCCTTCGCTTTGTAGTTCATCCGGATGGCATGGAGCTTGATCGTGATGCCGCGCTCCTGCTCCAGGTCCATATCGTCAAGAACTTGGTTGAACTTCATCTCCCGCGCCGTAATCGTGCCGGTTCGTTCCAACAACCGGTCGGCAAGAGTACTCTTGCCGTGATCAATGTGGGCAATAATGCAGAAATTGCGAATCTTGTCCATTAAACAAACTCTAAGAACAGAAAAAGTCCGCTCGCGACGGACTCAAAGTGTAGGTAAATATACAGGTTTAGCGAAGGAGTTGCAATGAACTTACAAGCTCTTGGTCGCTGCATAAAAAAACCCTGGTTGCAGCCAACCAGGGTTCGGAGTTTCACGAGCGCGAGTGAATCAGAAGCCGCTCACGTTAAGACGTCCTCCCGTAACGCACTTTCCTGCCAACGAGGTTGTCGCGACTGCGCTCGAGAGAATGGCGCTCTTGATCTGTGATGCTGTGGCGGTTGAATGCGACGCGGCGTAGAGCGCAGCACCTCCCGTAACATGCGGCGTCGCCATCGAAGTGCCGCTGTACGAGCCGTAGGTTGATCGGTTCCCGCTGCGCGGCAGTGTTGACCAAATGCCGGAACCGGGAGCGCCGATATCCACCTGCGTCAATCCGTAGTTTGAGAAACTCGACCTTGCGCCTGAGGAAGTAATCGAAGCAACCGCAATGATGTTCGCGTTCGGATAGTTGGAAGGATAGTTCGCCACAGCGTCGTTGTTGTCGCCGACGCCATCGCTTCCGCCATTTCCTGCCGCAGCAACGAAGAGAATTCCTGCAGTATTGGCGCGCTCAATCGCGTTCTGGAGGCTCTGCGAAAAACCACCGCCACCCCACGAGTTATTCGTCGCAACAATGCGAAGTCCGTGACGACTTTTCAAATCAGTCATGTAATCAATGGCCTTGATGGCATTCGCCGTCGTTCCGCCGGAGCTTCCGAGGAACTTCGCTACGATGATTTTTACACTCCAATTCACCCCGACGACGCCTGTGCTGTTACCCCCCTTTGCGCCAATCGTTCCCGCGACGTGCGTGCCGTGATCATCCTGTGTTCCGTCGAATGTGGAATTATTGTTGCCGGCGAAATCCCAGCCGGTCACGTCATCGCGATAGCCGTTCCCGTCGTTGTCAACACCGTCAACGGGATCGAAAGGGTTCGTCCACACTTGACCGGAAAGATCGGTGTGTGTGTGCATGACGCCTTCGTCAATGATTCCGACGTAGACAGTATTGGAGCCCGTGTTCCCTCTCCCCCATGCTTCGCCTGCTTGGGAGCCGTATTGATTTGCGGGCGAAGATGCATCGCCATACATCCCCCAAAGAGAACCGTTTGTATAGTAAGGATCGTTTGATACTGCATCGTGGTAGTAGTAGTAATTTGGCTCGACGTACTCGACGTCGCCCAAATTTTGAAGAGCGCTCATCGCCGCAGCGTCTGTCATTGAAGTTCGAACAAGCACGACTTCATCTCCTGACTGTTTCATTGCCGGGGTGAGAATCGTTTCAACAACTGTTGCACGTGATGCGCCAAAAGCGGCTTCGCGGCTCGCCCTTGCAGTGCCTCTGGCGAACTTGACGAGGAATTCTCCCGGAACGGCTTTCGGTCCCGTTCGGATCGGCGCGGCCTTTTCAAGAGAAAGCGCTTCGTCCACTTCCTCCGTTGTCGCAGTGGGAGAAGGCTGGTCGGGCTTCTGACATCCGCTCAGCAGAAACATTCCGCCTAATGTCAGAAGGAACGCACGACGAATTGCAGCGTTTTGTTTTGGCATGGTAGCTCCTTTGTGTAAGTGTGGTTGATGAGTTAGTGATTGGACGCGTGGATTTCAACGCTTGGCGAGAGAGCAAGATCTGGCAACACTATTCCCCTTCTTCGATTTCGCAGTTCAAAAAACGTGTTACATGGTACTGATTTCTTCATGCCGTGTCAAGTTGTTTTTTTTACATGAACCTTGAGTCTTCTCAGATGCTGCCCAAGGGGGTTTACGCTGTTCATTGCTCCTCAATCCGATTTTTGTATCTTGACATACTTTCCGCTTCACAAATTCGGGGAAACGACCATGCGTTCCCGTGAGACGCCAATATCTTCCCGTGAGTATTATGCCATTAATTGGGCTTCATGACTTTTTGAAGCAATACGAGACTGCCAAGCCTCCACAAGCTCCTATCGCGGTTTTTGACTGCGACGGTACAGTAATAAAGGGTGACATCGGCGAAGCCATGTTCTACCGACAGGTAGAGAATTTTTTGCTTCTCGTCAATCCCGCCAACATCTGGATTGACCACCCAAAGCGTCAAGAGCTTGATACGCTGTACACGGCAGTTGCATCGCTCACTCCGGACAAGCGCCTTGCTGATCGCCGATTTATTTCATTGGCAGAAACATTATTGGAATGGTACTTCGACCAACTCTCTGACGGCAAGACCGAAAAAGCGTGCAGCGACATCGTTCGGTTGTTTGCCAAATATTCAGAGGAGGAGATTTCTCGTTTTGCACAGGAGACAATCAACAAAGAACTCGCCGCGCCTTTGGGAACGAAGCGCATCGGAAAGCACTCGATTCCGACGGGGATTCGCTACATCGAAGAGTCTCTCTCGTTGTTGCGAAGATTGCAGCAACTCGGATTCGAAATTTGGGCGGTGTCGGGGAGCAATGTGTGGGGTGTGCGTGCGGTGTTTGAGCGGCTTGGGATTCCACGAAGCCGTATCATCGGCATCGAATTACAATCGGCCAAGGGCGTGTTCACGCCGAAGGTGCAAACACCTGTTCCTGTGTTAGAGGGAAAGACGACGACGCTCCGTCGCTTCATACAGCAAGCGCCGACAATCGTTGTGAGCGATTCCATCTATGATCTTCCGCTCTTCTCTTATGCATCACACGTGAGAGTGCTCATCAACTCAGGAATGGAAACGTCGTACACATTTTTCAAAGAAGCAAACGTCGTGCGCGACCAATCATGGTTTGTGGTCGAAAACCCGACGATCAGAGGAGACCTCCCCGTCAATGCCTGACGTCGCGGTGACAATTATCGGCGGCGGCGTTGTCGGACTCGCCATCGCCGCGGAGCTTTCGCAGCACTACTCTCCCCTCTTTCTCCTTGAGCGACGTGAACGCTACGGAACGGAAACCTCCAGCCGCAACAGCGAAGTGATCCACGCGGGAATCTATTATCCGCACGGCTCGCTGAAGGCGAAGCTGTGTGTTGAAGGAAAACGCCTGCTGTACGAGTTGTGCGAGAAGCATGATATTCCTTTCAAACGCATCACCAAGATTGTCACCGCCGCATCGCACGATGAGTTGCCGCAACTTGAGAAATTGTACCTTCACGGACGCGGCAACGGCGTTGAGCTGGAAATGCTGACGGCTGAACAAGTTCATGCACTCGAGCCGCACATCGCCTCCGTCGGAGGCATACTCTCGCCTTCAACGGGAATCATCAGCGCCCATGGGTGGATGGACTTTTTGTTTCATGTGGCGAAAGCGAACGGCGCTGAAGTGCAGACGCACTGCAATGTCGTGGGCGTACAGAAAAGGAATTCCGAGTTCGAAATCTTTGCCGAAGAATCGGGGCAACGTTCCGCATTCACATCCGAAATTGTCATCAATGCGGCGGGATTGGAGAGCGACACGATTGCATCGCTCGCGGGCATTGAAGCCGACGCAGCGGGTTACAAACTCCACCATTGCAAAGGAAACTACTTTGCAGTGAATGGACCCAAGTCGAAACTTGTCACTCGCCTTATCTATCCGATTCCACCAAAAGAATCGCTCGGCGTCCATGCACTTGTTGACTTAGGGGGAAGATTGAAGTTCGGTCCCGACATTGAGTACCTCCCGACGCGTTCATACGATTACACCGTTGACGAAAAGAAACTGCACGAGTTCGGCGAATCCATCCGGCGCATGGTTCCATCAATCGCCGACGACGACTTGTCACCTGACTATAGTGGCATCCGACCGAAGCTACAAGCTCAGGGTGAGCCTCCCCGCGATTTCATCATTCGGCATGAAGCGGATCGAGGCTTGAGCGGTTTGATCAACGTAATCGGCATCGATTCCCCGGGTCTGACCGCAAGTCCGGCGATTGCGAAGTATGTGTTACATCTTCTTCGAGTTTGACTCTCCAACAGAGTCTTTGTAGATTCAATCCGCACACAAGTTCTTTCAAGGGCATCTCCCCAAACACCATCGCAGGAGACGCCCTTTCTTTTTTGTCCGGAGAAAATCTCCCAACTCTCAAATATCTCGAAAGGAGAAGTCGCGGTATGAAACGCACAGCAATGTTGGCGATGGTAGCTCTCGCCATTTCTTTCACAGCACAAAGCCAATACGGTATTCCGTATTACTACTTGGGATACGGCAGTTACGATCCCTACGCAAATCGCTTCATCGGTAGTTCATTTTTTTCTCTTCCCCGACCGAACGACACATACACATCGACGCGCATGAGAAGTCTTGCAGAAGGATTCAAAGGCTTGGTGCGCGATCCATTTACCGATCACTTCCGCAATCCTGCTTGGCATGTGTGCGAAACCAACACGGAAGTGTTTGGCGACTTCGGCTCCGTGAACGATCTCGGAAAATTTTTTCTCGGCTCCTTTATTCACACCGCTACAGACAGTTCAAAAGGAATGGTGGGCGTGAACATGACACTCGATAAGATGATGAAGTCCACATCGAAGTCTTCTTCTGAAAATACATCTTCAGGTTCTTCTACTCGCTCAAACTCTTCGTCACTTTCCGAATCTAACCCCGAACGTGTTGGCGGAAGGCTCAGTTATAGTTGGCAGGTTTCAGAAAAAATTGATTTGGGAGTGAGTTATGAGTTCATCAGCAGAAGCGATGGTTCACATTTCGAGTCATCATACGGCTCCACACCAGCGAGCGGCGGCTCCACATCATCTCAAGGCAACGATGATACTTTTGATGGCAAAATACACACCGCCAACTTTGGCTCGATAATAAAATCCGATAAAGGCGTTTTGCAATTGTTTGTGAGAGGGATTTATTCGACAAATGCTCTTTTGTATTCGTATCAGCGGAAAGGGCGTTCGAACTATTCACAGAGCACGGAGGAGACTCGCTTACCAACGGATGTTGATACGAAGGCTGGCCTCATCGGCGCTGTGTACGAAATCGAACACGAATCAAATGCCGTTACGCGATTTCTGTTCGAAGCAGCAATCACGAAGTACACTGCTTCCGGCAAAACAATTTCTTTCTCCGAAAGCGGCGACACGATTCGCATTACATTTCGGTCAAGCACTGCTGGCAGCCGCTCAACCGACGGAACGATTTGGGATATCAAAGGAGGCGTCGCACGTGAACTTCCGATTTCCGAAGCTCTCAAGGGCATAGCGGGCTTCACCGTCAACTACGTGAAGAATACGTTCGATGGCAGCGAAGAGTCGGTGACCAGCTACATAACAAGCCCGCCGCAACTGCCGCCACCGCCGACAACTCAGCGCAACATACTCGATTCTTCTCTCGATGGGTTCGATGTGCGTCTTCCCATTGGATTGGAATATTCATTGAGTGAAAATGTTTTGTTGAGTGGCGGCATCGAGCCTCGCTACAGATCTGGTGAAATCACGGAAGGTCAGACATCTTCAGCGCTGAATCCAATCATATCAACATCGGTGAACAAAACTGAGAATACGATGCGTGGTCTTCAGTTCTCCACGCAAGTGGGAATTTCGTTCAACAAAGAAGACTTCGGAGTGTTGAGCGTGCTCTTAGGAAGGAATGTCGCTGACATGACATACTGGTCGGTGTTCTTGAGATACTTTTTGTAAACGCTGGGCGACCGTCACCTTGCTTAGAATTTTCCGGCAGGTGACGGCCACCTGCAGTTACTTCCGCTCGTAATATCCCGTCGTCGAAACTTCTGCAATCACTTTCCCTTCAATCGAATTCAAAAACTGTTTCAGCGAAGTACTGACGCTCAGTTTGAGCGATTCGACATTCAGCGCATAGAGCGTCGCGACATATGGATGCTGCCCTGAACCGCGAGGCGGCGCGGGTCCGCCGTAGCCCATTTCACTGAAACTGTTGATGAGTTCTTTTGCTCCGGCAGGGAGGCTTCTGCTTCTCGACGCGCCCTCGACGATCGTACGCTCCTTGAATGGAATGTTGACAATCATCCAGTGTACCCAGTTCTTCGCGACGGGATGCGGATCAACAATCGTGAGCGCGAATGATCTTGTCGTGACGGGCGGCTCCTTCCACTTGAAGCCAGGCGAAAGATTCCTCCCACCGGCAACGGATGTGTGACAGAGCGGCGTCGAAATATTCTCTTCGTCCTTATACGAAAGGCACTCGAGTGTAAACATCATCTCACAAAAAATAGTGTGCTGAAATGTACCAAGACATGACCACAATAATCAACAGGAAGGGTGAAAAGTAATCGCTGCACACAAGGTCATACGTACAAACAAAAAATCTGCGAGTACGAAATCCTCAATCAGACCTCTTTTCAGACGAGTCTTTTCAGACGAGTCTTTTCAGACGAGTCTTTTCAGACAAGTCTTTTCAGACAAGTCTTTTCAGACAAGTCTTTTCAGACAAGTCTTTTCAGACAAGTCTTTTCAGACAAGTCTTTTCAGACAAGTC
>JANNUB010000256.1:0-5068 GCA_031394795.1 Ignavibacteriota bacterium
TGTACTTTCGGTTCTTGTTTCGGCGGCTCGGGGGATTGAGCGAAGGTGAGGGCAGAGCTTGCAAGCAGTGCCGCGAGAATTCGTAAACTACGCGAGCGCATGACGCCTCCGTGAGAAAGAGATGGACTCCACCTCTCCGCGCGCTTCTCGCGCAGGTCTACGACCTCGTAGAGGTGGAGTCCATCTTGTTGGTTGCATGGAGAGATTTCGACCTGTTCGTAATACGGAGGCATGATGCGTTTGGTTGCACAGTTTTTCAATTCTGAGCCCCGCAAAGCGGGATAAACTCCGCGAAGAATCTCATCGTGAGTTTGGTTCAGGGTTCTCCGTAGGAGTCCTTCGGACAAGGTTTAGGAAAAAGGAGCGAACCTGAACCCTGAACCCTGAACCGAAACGGGTTCGATACGAACAGCGTCGAGGCCCTTCGCTCCGCTCAGGGTTTGCGAAGTATCTGCAACAGCGCCGCCCGCGATTTTTCATTGCCGATATTGCCGAGATAATAGACGGCGTCGCTTCCTAAGTCATCATTGTCGTGCGTAGTTGCGACCTTCACCAAAAAATCCACCGCCTTGTCGTTGCCAACATCGGCAATGACGTACAGAACGGTTTCCAATTGCTTGTCCTTCTGTTTCGGCGTCGCGTTGAAAATCATAATCAAATGGTCAACGGTTTTGCTCTTGTCTTTCGATGCGTCGCCGATGCTGTGGATTGCGTACTCGCGCACTTCATCGTCGGGGTCGTTCTTCGCCATTTCGACGAGCGTCGGCACGATGTCGAAGCGGTTGAAATCGCCGAGCGACTGCACCGCCGCAACGCGCATGACGCGCGGCTGTGAGCGGTCGAGCGCGACTTCTTTGAGCGCGGCAAATGCCTTCTCATCGTTTTCCGATTCGGCGAGTGCGCGGAGCGCGGCAAGCTTCATGCGCGTCTTCTTATCGAGTTTCTTCTCATCGTCCCTCTCGCCAAGTAACGACCATGCCATCGGCGCGCGCCCAATAGTGACACCAGAGTGCCGCAATTCACGCTCCGCGTCGCGCATTGCCCGTTCCGCGTCGCGCATCGCTTGTTCGCTTGCACGCGCCGTTGAGCCATAGCTGTAACTGTATGCATCAGGGCGGGGCGTTTTCACGCGGATATTCTTCGCATCGCCCGAGACGACAACCGTAACGTCGCCGTCTGACATATCGGACACCGCGTCGTCAACGTAACGGCTCTCAGGAAAATTCTCGATGAACAATTCGTACGCGGCGAGACCTTTCTTCTTGTCGAGACGCTTCTGCGCGTACGCGTTCCAATACGCCGCGTCGTCGAGATATTCGCTCTTCGGATTTTTCTTTTTCACTTCGGCAAATTTCTTCATCGCCTCAGCCCACTTCTCGTCGAGAATGAGCGCGTAGCCTTCTTTGTAGGTTTTGTATGCAGGGTCTTTCTCATCGTCGTCGCCGAACTCCATCGGCGCAGGCGACGGTTTGGGTGTGTAGAATTGCGTTCCCTGCGGAGCGATGATAGTTTGGCTTGTTGCAATGCTGACAAGAATCATCATACCAAACAACAATGCAATGCGGTTTTTCATTTGTTCTTCCTTTCGACTATGAATCAAAATTTCCAAACCTCAAGTTCCTTCGAAGGAGTCCTTCGGACAAATCCCAAAGAATTTCCAAGCTCAAAATTCCAAGAAGACCATATGCGCACAACCAGTTTTGAGATTTGAACATTGGAATTTCTTTGGAGCTTGGAACTTGGAATTTGGAATTTGAGATTTTAAACACTAATAAATTCTTTCTCTTGCCACTCTGCGCGACGTATCGAACGACGCTTCCGCCATCCGAATTTTGAACAACAAATTTTCCTGATGAATGCCGCTTCGGATCATTTCCACGTTCGGAATATCGTTCGCCTCTTCAAGGTTCGCCAGCTCGATGAGAATTCGTTCCAAATCGTTCACGAGCCGCTCGGTGCGGTTGTTGATGGGTTGCATTTTGACGAAGCGCGCTTCGCTAATCAACGTGCGCGCTTTGGTTTTCTCCGCGCTCAAATCGAAATTCGCCGCGTCATCCGTTTTCATATTGGCTAAGCCGACAAGAAGCGTGCGCGACTTCTGAAAATACCGGCTAACGCGTTCTTGATTCTTCTGATAATTTGTAAGCATGATTGTCGAATCGTTCTGAACAGGCTGAATGTCGGCAATTTGCTCGCTCTCCGTTGGCTGCCATCGAAACAAAACAGCGGCAAGGAGAACCGTCGCAAGCGAGCCGCCAATCATGTACGCGTAACTTGGTCGAAGTGTGAAGAACGAACGAATGCTCTCAACGATTTTGCCAACATTGTTCACCTTCGGCTGATTGTTCCGCCGAACCTCTTTCTCCACATTCAACGCGAGCCGATTCCAGAATGCTTCATCCTTTTCATCGCTCGGTTGTGTTGATGGATGAGGGAGAAGCGCAATCGCTTGCTGAAGTTCTTTCAAAGCTTCCGAGCATTGTTTGCAGGATGAAAGATGCTGTTCGACGTTGCGACGAGCGTCGTCGTTCAACGCGCTCATTGCGTAGTCGTAGAGTTGATTCTGTATGTCTGAATGTTTCATCATTTCCCTCAATTCTGAGCGGAGCGAAGAATCTCACAAGTAATTGGTTCCGAAAAAGTTTGCGATTCTTCACTCCGCTCCACTTCGTTCCGCTCCGTTCAGAATGACGAGTTCCAATTATGATTGCAAATATGCCAACCGCGTTTTCATCTTCTTCAACCCGCGAAACAAATGCGTCTTCACTGTTCCCTCTGAGCATTGCAAAATGTCGCCCACCTGTTTCGTCGAGAGTCCGTTCAGGTGGCGGAGGATGATGACTGCGCGTTGCAATGTCGGTAATTCATGGAGCGCTTGCTCCACATGCGCTTGCCGTTCGTTCGTCACGAGCGCGTCGTGATGGTCGTTCGTTGCAACTTCTCTTGCGTCATCGAAACTCACGTGCCGCTCGGTTTTGTTTTTCTCCAATCGTTTCTTCGTCAACGCGATGTTGACCACGATGCGATGCAACCATGTGCCGAACTCCGCGTCGCCGCGAAAACCCGGAAGCGCTGCATGCACTTTGATGAACGCCTCCTGCGTAATATCTTCGGCGCTGTCATGGTCGCCGACGAGGCGGTGCGCGACGTTGTACGCTTGCTTCATGTAGCGTTGCATGAGAATGCGAAACGCATCACGGTCGCCGTCCTTCGCTTGTTCGATGAGTTGCTTATCGTCCCGAGGGGACAAGTCAGCCACCGCCATGAAAACCTCGGGTGATGTTCTATTTGTTAGATGACTGTTCGTGAGAATTCGTTGACAGGGAACGAAGAAAAGATTTGCTCACGAGGGAGATTGTCTTGGCATAACCATTCTCCGCCGTGCCTTCGAAGCAACCCTCAACAAAGAAAACGACTGTTGTTCGTAGGGACACGGCTCAGCCGTGTCCTTGTTGTTAAATCGGACAGTCGTGGAGAAGAAAAGATGGACGAGGCGAGCCTCGTCCCTACTGAAAATTGATATGGTAAATCCAATACAACGCGGGTATCAGAACGCCAATACTGATGAGCCATTTCCCTCTGCCCGTAATGCCGGTCGGACCTTTAAGCATGAACATTCCCGTCATCGCCATCATGATGAGGCTGAGCGCAAAGAGGTCGGCGATGAATGTCCAAATACCTTTCGGCGCGTTGACGTGGAGCTGATTCATTTCATAGAGCACGCGGCGAGAGCGCGTGTGTTCGATGAGGACATTGCCTGTCGGCAAATCAACGGAGTATGTTCTTTTGTCGAAGAAAAGCTGAAGCGTTTCGGGGTCCGGGCGAAATGTGTTGGTCGGTTCATCGGTGAGTTGAAGTTTGGCAAGCGCTTCGCGCACCATCGCGTCTTTGTTTGTCGCTTCGATGGGCGCGACCTTCGACATTTCTTTTTCGATTTCGTAATTCGGATTCCAATCCGCGACGTGATTGACGGCGACGCCGGAGATTCCGTAAATCAACGTCATCGCAACGACGAAGTAGCCGATGTCGCGGTGAAGGATGTTATTCCATTTACGCCATTTGAATGCCATGACTTCTTCTTACATGAAAAGGAAAAGAAAAGAGCTTGCCACAAAGACACAAAGAACACAAAGGTTTCACAAAGGAAAAACAGAAATACACGTTGTGAATTCGTCGTGACGTAGTGTCGTTGTGGAAAATTTGTTTCGCGAAAAAGCCGCAGAGAAATTTTTGAATCTCTCCGCGGCTTTCCTACACCTGAACCTTGAAACCTGAACCTATTTTATCACTGCTCCTTCGCCATTGATCTGAACCACCGTTTTGGGTCCCGTGACCGTTGCGGGATCGAACGTTGTTCCTTCTTCCTTTGCATGATGCTCGCCTTGCTTGATCAAATCTTCCTTCGAGTAGGTCTTTACGGAAACGACGCCTTCTGCCTTTGCTGATTTTCCTTTTGCGCTCATCGGAAACACAATTACGCCATCCTCGACTTTGAAGCGGATGCTTTCAAACTCTTTGTCGCTCGCGACTTTAATCCAGCAGCCGCGGTTTTCGCATACACCAACGACCGCGCCTTCGACCAGCACGCGCTTGCCGTCGAATTTTTCAGGATTGGCGAGAATATCGGAGACGTTTGTTTTTTCCTTCAGCGTTGCTTTCTTGCCGTAGTTCTTTGGGGCAGCGAGGGCAATGCTTGCAAGAAGTATGAGAGTGAGAAGAACGGTGATTCTTTTTGCGAACATGGTGGATCCTGTGTTTCAATTAGTGAGGAAAAACTTGCCGTCCGTTTTCGTACGTCCGTATCGTCCGTTCGGAAACGAATTCTTCATGACTCAAGAGCTAATCGTTTCCTTTTCAGGAAACGTCGTCCCGAAAACATAATCCCACAGCGGCGAGCTGACCCCGTAGCCGAGAGCCTCGTTCTGATAATGGTGCTTCATGTGATGATGTTTGACTGACAGTCCGACCTTCGACTTCAGCGGAAAATGATGCGATGCGTAATGCATTTCGTCGTACACCATGTACCCTGCGATGAAAGCGGAGAAGAACGGAGCCGCCCACATCTCGC
>JANNUB010000299.1:0-2857 GCA_031394795.1 Ignavibacteriota bacterium
CGTCGGACACCCCTCTCCAGAGGGGAATCCATGCTCGCCTTCGGCGAGCGGCTATCAACTCTTACCTTATGAGAGTCTTTGCTCACAATTATGCACTCTGCTCGCCGAAGGCGAGCACCGATGATTCCCCTCTTGAGAGGGGACCGCTTTGACCTTTAGGTCAAAGCAGGGGTGTGCCCGCCGCGAATTGATTCGCAGACCGTTTTCGCTTCAGCAACGCAATCAACAAAAACGCGCCAGCACAAATCGCGCACAGTTGTCCAAGCCATTCTCCATTTCGCGTATAGAACGTCAACTCCGTTCGTCGCTCAATCGTTTTGCTCAACACCGCTTTCGTGAACAACTCCGTCTTGTCATACACATTTCCATACGGATCAATGTACGATGAGAACCCGCCGACGGCGCAACGCGCAATCCACCTTCGATTCTCTATCGCTCGGAAGATTGCATACTGATGATGCTGATACGCGCCGCTCATGTGGTCCCACCAACTATCAATCGTAACGATTGCGATAAACTGGGCGCCCTTCTTCACGAACGATGCGACGAATTCAGGATAGACCGACTCATAACAAATCATCGAGCTAAACTTCGTCCCAGTTTTCTTCTCCTGAAAGATAACTGTGTCTCGACCAATTTGCCAACCGCCGATGCCAACTCCCCACCTCAAAAAATCAAAAAGATAAAATGCATCGGCGTACGGAACGCGTTCCGCAATCGGCACCATTTTCATTTTGCCGTACCACGGAATCTCTTCGACGCCGGGCTGGATGAACGCGGTCGCGTTGTACGCGTCGTACCGCTCGCCGGTAGACGCGATCCGCTTTGCGCTCGGCGGCGCCTTTGTTGTATCATCGTAATACACAGCCTGCGGAAGCCCGAAGAGAATCGGCACACCGAGTTCATTGACTTTCTCCCGCACAAGATTCAGCGTTGAACGATTGCCCTGCGTAAGAAGGTAGTACGGCATTGCCGTTTCCGGCCACAGGATGAGATCCGGCTTGTTCGAAGAATGAAGTCGAACAAGAGAATCCGTCATGCTAAAGTACATTTGTAATATTTCGAATCCGGTGTTCGACCATTTGTCCCACGGGTCAACGTTCGATTGGATCATGCCCACGCTTATGCTTGCGCTTGATTGTGGATTTGGTGAATTGTTGGATAAAACGATTCGTCCATGAATTGTTGGTAGAAAATAAATCAGAAGGATGATTACGACGAGCGAAACGTTCGACCGCGAGCGAAACGAAATTCCATTGATGAGAAGAGATTTATAGAGAAGAAATCCCAACACGTTCAACACCAAAATCCAAAACGATAAACCTATCACCCCCGTATATTCGATAAACTGAATTCTTGCCAAGTCATGCGATTGACTATTGCCGAGTGTTACCCACGGGAACGACCACTCACTCAGCGTGTGCGAGTATTCATACGCCGTCCAGAGAAACGGGAGCGCGGCGAGAGCGAATGTCGTTCCCAGCCGCTTCGTGAGAAAAAAATAGAATCCGAGCGGGAGGAAGTAGAATACCGGATGGACGGTCATTGTCACAGCCCCGGCGATCATCATGTACGGGTCCTTCATGTGCGCGTAGCCGCCGGTCCAATTGAGCGTGATGAGATGGAAGACGAGCATTGCGAGATAGATCCATCGGAGCGGCTTTTTCTCGAGATCATCCAACACCAAGAGCAGCGGAATCAGCCCGATACAAGCCAACGGCGCGAACGTAAAGGGCGGAAAGGAGAAGCCGAGCATTGCGCCGCTGAACATGCTCAAGAATATTTTCCTGCCGCGCGTCATCGGACTGCGAGCGAAGGAAGGTACTCTCGACAGAGCGCTTGCCATGCACGTGTAACCAAAAGCCCGATGAGAAACCCGATGATCGCGCCGCCGATAATATCCGAAGGATAATGCACGCCGACAAATACCCTGGAGAGAGTGATCACCGTTGCCCACGCATAGAGATGTGGTCTCGCGTTCGGATAATAAAAAGAAAGCATCGTTGCCATCGCGAAGTTGTTCACGGCGTGCGAGGAAGGAAACGATTTCCCTCCGCAGCCGACAAGGAGATGGATCTGTTCGGGCGGCAGGACGTCGCATGGACGAAGCCTGCCGACAAGCGGCTTGAGAAATGCGCTGCTCAGCTGGTCAGAAATGAGAAGAAGAGGTATGGCAAGCAGCGCTGCTGTGCGCCCGCGCGTCCCTCCTTTTATCATCATGACCAGCCATACGGCAAGCAGGAGGATGCGAATCGGCAAGCGTTTATCGAAGTCGGTGATGTACTCCCAGAACAGATCGCCGACCGGAGTTGCGAGACCTTGATTGATGAAATGGAAAACGTATACATCAATCGAGTAAAGCCAGTCAGTCATTCTTTCTTCCCCTCACCATTTTTCTTCGCGATGAATCTCACAATGAGAATCACGGCGGCAACAATCAGAATTCCCGTAACAACTTGACTGTACGTGCTGAGATAAAAACCGATGCGCTCCCAATTTTTTCCCAACTGGAATCCCGCGGTGATGAGAATCGCGTTCCACGCAAGCGCGCTGAGAAAACAGAGAAGCGTCGTGCGCGCCAGATTCAATTCCGACATTCCCGCAAAGAATGAAACGACGGCGCGTGTGCCGGAGAGAAAGCGGTTCGCGATGATCATCCAATAGCCGTACTTCCGGAACCATCCCTCGACGGTTCGTACGGCGCTCGCCGGGATAAACTTCACTTTGCCCTGCTCAAGAATTTTCGCGCCGAACCATTCGCCTATCTTGTACATCGTCAGGAAGCCGAGCGTGCTGCCGAGCGTCGCAACGAGAAGCGTTTCGACGAAGCCGACCCGTCCGATGCCGGCGAGGGAGC
>JANNUB010000301.1:0-2295 GCA_031394795.1 Ignavibacteriota bacterium
CGATGCTCTGTTATGGCACTGACCGCAGACTTCCATCTTTGACTGCTTACTCAGCTGCTTACTCGGGTTCATCTGGTGGCCCGGAGCGGCCCCTCCGGTTGAAGGACCGTGGCACGCCTCGCAACCGACAGTAATATTCAAATCCGAACTATTGTTTGCCCATGTTGCACGCCACGACGTATCGGCGCCAACAGCAACCTTCTCAACTTTTCCACCGGTGAGATGGCAACCCATGCAATTCTTGTCCCACGATTTTGTGCGGAACGTGTTGTTAACCGGCTTGAGTGTGCCATCGGTATTGAACCAATTGCTTGCGTTGTACGCTGCCCATGTACCGGTCGTGTTATTGAGATACCCCTTGAGATTGTATTGGAAGGGGAGAATGTAATGCGATGTGTCAATCTTGACGAGATAGCGTTGCTTGAATCCCCAACCATACGTATATGCTATTTTGTAGTTGGTACCGCCCGCACCGACGCGAGCAAAGAAATCACTGCCGACTCTGCTGAGATATACTTTTGCTGTTGCTATACCGACGCCGACTGAATCGCCTCGTGTGAAAGCATCAAGAGGTCGAATCGAAACTGTATCCGGTCGCTGGTGAATTTTTGAATGGAGCGAGTTCTGCCAAGGCGTGAACTGGTTGCCAAACAATCCTGCATGACACGTTTGGCAGTACTGCGTGCCTTGATAGACGCTCTGAGCAGACGCATCGTGGTGTGCCATGAGGAGCATTACGACGCTCATGAGCAGATAGAAATATTTCATGAAACATTTCCTTTCAATGATGTGTTGATGGTTGCCTCAAGACTTTTTCTCTGAAGCGGGGCGGACTAACAGTGCATTGAGGCATTGAAAACTGAGAAACCAGGCGGTCGCGCTGCGGAGAACTTCTTGAGATGGGAAAGAACGGATTGAATGTATAACGGATGAACGACTTCTTTCTCTCTTGAACCACTCAATGATCATGCCACGCTCTGTTCGCCAAAACTCACCAAAACAGCGATTGTTGAATGTTGCAACGGCGGCGGTTCATTTGTTTTTCGCAATCGTGAGAAAGGACGCGAACGAAATTCCAATAAATGCGAATGGGGAGGAAAGATGAGTGAAATGGTGATGTTTGTTGCGTGATGTTCCAGCTAAACAAAAAGCCTCCGCGCAGAACCGCGGAGGCTTTGATGGTGGATGTGGTGATGGCTCAGTTAACGGACAGTTCCATTGATAGTAGCGTACGCATTGCCGTTGGGACCTTCAACCGAGAGCGAAATAGAAACGGGTGTCGGCTCATCGATGTTGAACGTTCCGTCGCTCAAGCGGAAGCCAAAGTCCGTGGTGCCTGGACCGGAGAAGAGCACATCCTCCAGTGTAATCGAACCTGCGCGACCGAATCCCAATTGCACTTGATTTACCGGCGTAAATGGATCGGGCGGCGGCGGTACCTGCGCCGAAACCACTATTCTCGTTCCCGCAGCAAGGGGATGCCCCAGAGCGTCCGATACTCTGAAGGTGAAATCTTGAGAACCTCCGTTTGCAATATTGAATGCCGTGGGAGTAAGATTTGAAATGACTGACCGCCCGCTCCACAAAATCAGCGTGCTGTCTTGCACAGACACTCCGGCTTGCCCAATCGTTCGCGCCACAATGTAGTGATATCCATCGCCATGGGAAGGCGCGGCATACTGCCCGAATGGCGCGGGGTTGCCGCTAATGAGATCAGCACCACCTTCACCATCGAGATTCGTAAAAACGGTCGGCTGCATAACGCCGGCGCTACTTCTAAAATACAGGGCGGTATTCACTACCACGGGATTCGAATACCTATCACCCACAACAGCACCAATTCTATTGCGATTGCCCGCGACTCCCAGAGTGGGGAAATTATGCATGGCGGCGCTGATGGTGAAGTGCGCTTGATCAGCAAAACCCGCATTGATCACGACGCGCACAGGAGTAATGGTAATCGTCCTTGTCCCGACACTTGCCGTCGCGATGACTTGAACGACGCCGGAACGGATGCCGCTGTTGAAGGCAACGAACACTCGCCCGACGGAGTTTGTCGTGAGTCTCGCGGGCGAAATATATTCTCCGCCGTTCGGCCCGCCGATCAACGAAAACGTGATCGCAACCGCATGCGCCGCATCGATGGGCAAACCGAGCGAATCGCGCGCTTCGAATCCTAAGACCGATGTTTCCAATCCTCCCACGCCGTACACGGAAACCTGCGTCGGGTTCGCGCCAAGAAAGGCGATGGTCTGGGCAAGACCGGAAGTGCTTCCTCCCGAACCAACAACCTGC
>JANNUB010000311.1:0-1986 GCA_031394795.1 Ignavibacteriota bacterium
ATCCTATATCTGTGGTTACTGCGGAAAGGACGTTGCGCCCCACAAGGGTTTTCACACGAGTGACCATAGCGGTGCATATATCTATATCTGTCCGAACTGTACGAGACCGACATTTTTTGAACCCAATGGTAACCAAACGCCAAAGCCTTCGCTCGGCAGAGAAGTTTCTGGTATTGACGATGCAAACCTTGATAAGCTTTATCAAGAAGCGAGGCAGGCAACCTCCGTAGGCGCCTATACCGCTGCCGTGTTGGTATGCAGAAAGATTCTTATGAACATCGCTGTGACATTTAACGCTCCTTCTGGTTTGCCCTTTATTGCGTATGTAGATTACTTGGCTGAGAAAAACTTTGTGCCACCTAATGGAAAAGATTGGCTTGATGCTATTCGGCAAAAGGGAAACGAAGCTACGCATGAAATAGCCCTTATGAATCGCGCGGATGCGATGAGAATAATCCACTTCACCGAGATGTTACTTCGTTTCAATTTCGAGATGAAAGCCATGCTGAAAGCTGATGAAGGAGAGACTTCTCAATAACAACGAACTTGATTGCCGCCTAACCAGCGGCTCAACCCGACCGTAGTGAGCGAGGATGAATCTAATGCCGACGCACTTTGAAAATATCAATCATGGCTCCCCGCGCGGTGTACGTGCGGGAAAATTTTAGCCGCTGTCTGTTAGCCCGCAGAAAAAAGGAGCATCAAAATGACTCGACAAGAACGTGCGACTCAAATCTGGCCAATCTTGACCCTCTGTGCAACAAAGCGGCAGTTACTAACCTATGAAGAACTTTCATGGCTGATTTCTGTTCCACTTCCAGGTCTTGGTCAACTTCTTGAGCCTATTCAGCAATTCTGCATCAACCATGATTTGCCTGCTTTGACAAGCATCGTGGTCAGAAGAACAGATGGAATTCCTGGAGAAGGATTCATTGCGGCAGAGGCTATCCCCCTCGCTCAGGCGAGGGTGTTTTCAAACGACTGGTCGCAACAACATTGTCCGATGCCAAATGAGTTTTGATATTTGTCATAGACATATCTCTACGGGCTAACCAGCGGCTCAGGCTGAACGCTTGAGCGGCTCAGGCTGAACGCTTGAGCGTCTAAGCACTAGCAAGTGCAAAAACAATATGAACATAAGACTTTCCATAAAC
Organism: Ignavibacteriota bacterium; assembly: GCA_031394795.1. Classification (GTDB taxonomy): domain Bacteria; phylum Bacteroidota; class Ignavibacteria; order UBA10030; family UBA6906; genus CAADGV01. Next base: position 1,155 of record JANNUB010000311.1, read on the forward strand.
CAAATTGCGTGTTGCTTCTTCCTCCTGCTCATCGCCATCGGCTGTCAGAAGAAGAACGACCCGAACCACATCGTCATCTGGCATCAGATGCGCGTGGATGAACGCGTGATTCTTGAAGATCAGATGAAGAAATTCATGGCGCAAAATCCTGGCGTGAAGGTGGAGGCGATTTACAAAGAGACGGAAGAGTTGCGTTCGGGATTTATCGTCGCGGCAATTGCTGGTCAAGGTCCCGATCTCGTGTATGGTCCGTCGGATCAAGTCGGTCCGTTCGAGGTGATGGGAATTATCGAACCGCTCGAACCGCTCTTCGATCAGGAATATCTCGACAAGTTTATTCCGAAAGGGAAGACGTTCTACAAAGGTCATCTCTATCAACTCGCGGACAAGTTGGGGAATCATCTCACGCTCGTCTATAATAAAGCGTTGATGCAAACGCCGCCGACGACGGATGAAGAGCTGATTGAGATGGGGAAAAAGTTGACGATTGACAAAAACGGCGACGGCAAAATTGATCAATACGGTTTGTGTTGGAATTACACCGAGCCGTTTTTCTTCATTCCATTCATGACGGGCTTCGGCGGATGGGTGATGACGGATGACGGCAAGCCGACGCTCGATTCAAAAGGGACGATTGACGGATTGAAATTCGTTCAAGACCTGCGCGACAAGTACAAAATCATTCCGAACGAATCGGACTACAATATTGCCGACGCGTTGTTCAAAGACGGCAAGAGCGCGATGATAGTGAACGGCGATTGGAGTTGGGCGGGTTACAAAAAAGCGGGATTCTACGTCAAAGACCAATACCCGGAAGACCTCAAATCCCTGG
>JANNUB010000316.1:0-7781 GCA_031394795.1 Ignavibacteriota bacterium
CGACGGATCGCGACAGCGGACTGGAGAAGTACTCCTCGTTTCTTCAAAAGTTGGAAGCCGGCATGGAGCGGGCTCAGCAATTCGATGAACACTTCGGTGTGCTGCTGATGGATGTCGACAACTTCAAAGTCATTCTCGGCACGTACGGCTACGAGTCTGCAATGAAGTTTCTCCGCGAATTAGGGACGCTTGCCAAGTCCGAATTGCGCACAATTGATGCGGCTGGGCGGTATGGGTTTGATGAATTCATCATCATGCTTGCCAAGACGGAAATGGAGAGCGCCGTCGATGCTGCACAACGCCTGTGCCGAAAGATCGAACAAAGTTTGTTTGTTGCAAACTTGATCCAGACAACGGTCAGCATTGGCGTGGCTGTGTATCCGCAGAACGGAAAGACCAAAGACGATCTGATTCTCACAGCAAAGCACGCGTTGTTTGAAGCGCAACGGGCAGGGAGGAACAACGTGTTCTTCTATCCTGCCGAGTGGTTTGCCAGCGAAAGTGCATTGCATAAAAAATGAACTCCAGAATTCTTGTAAATGGCGCGCCATTTTTCATGTACGGCGCGAACTATCCGTGGATGGTGAACAATGGCAAGAGCAATTACGGATTGGACTTTGGCCTGAACGAATGGGAAATCCATCATGGGGTGAGCACGAACCTTGAACAGGTCGCAAAGGATTTTGCGACCATGCGGACGCTCGGTTTCAACACGCTGCGCTGGTTCGTCTTCACGGACGGGAGAGGGGGGATTCGATTTGATGCGAAGGATATGCCGGCCGAGCCGGCCGAGAAGTTCTACGACGATATGGACGCTGTGCTCACGATTGCAGCTGCGCATGACATCAAACTGATTTTTGTCTTGTTGGATTATTTGTGGATGCACGATGTTCCCCCTTCCGATAGCCCGAACAAGAAAAACTATGCTCATGTTTTGAAATCGAATGCGGGTCAGGACGAGTTGATCGGCAGAGTTTTTCATCCGCTCTTTCATCGCTATGCGACTCATCCGAATGTGCTGGCGTGGGAGGTGATGAATGAGCCGGACTGGGTTGTTGATGGACTGAATGTGAATCGGAAGAATGTCCGCTCGCCGATCTCGTTCGCAATGTTCAAATCCTTCGTACGAAAAATCGCAAACGCTGTTCACTACTATACTGCGAGCAAGGTAACGGTCGGAGGAGGACGTGTGAAGTTTCTTCACGTATGGGACGATGATGAGATGCAGCTCGATTTTCTTCAAGCACACACCTATAACGATTTTCTCAATCACCCATGGGACGGCAGGCTCTTCGGAACAACGTTTGAAGAGACAACATTGAAACGACCGTTACTGATCGGCGAATTCTCCACCAATGCACATCGTGCATTCGATGACAATAGGGATGCTATCGAGATTCCTCTTTCCGCCTATCTCGATTTCAGTTTGAAGAGCAACTTTGCAGGTTGTTTGTACTGGAGCTACAACAACGTGGACAAATGCGGGACGGAGGACATGATCGCTCTGCAAGAATGGTCAATGAGGAATTCCATTGCTTGATTTCTTGGAGGCAACTACGAGCGACCTCCAAGCATGTCATCAATAAAACCGAGCAAAACGAAGTCGTATCTACGTTATATCATCTATTTTTTGCGAAACTGGTTATGATGACCAGCAGAAGTTCAACCCACCTTCTTGCTAATGACGAATTGTTCATCTAACTTTGGATGCGATGAAACCGTTTACTACAGGATCAATTTCTGAACATTCAGGAGGGTTCATGAAATTAACTATCCATAGAAAGATGTTGATTGGTTTCGGCATCATCATCTTTCTCATGATCTTCACGAATTTGTATGTCGTGCTGGAGCTTCGGGGTGTAAAGCACGGTACGAAGAACACCTTCACTCTTGACGTGCACGCATCGGATGTTGCAAAGCAGTTGAAGGAAGTGCTCTATGACGAGGAGGCGCCTGCACAAAAAGCCGCGATCTTGCAGGATCGCGACTATTACAAAGTGTTCGAAGCGCAGAGTCTTCTTCTCAAGCAACTTGCCGATTCACTTGAAGTCATCCCGATGCCCGACGAAAGGCTCGCCCTTGTTCATCGTGTGCAGGAAACGCACGCTTGGTTTTCCGAGGCGACCCGACGCGCGACGTTCGGTCTGGGAAGAAGCGGGGATCCGGCATCCAACGAAGCGGCGCGTTCTGATTCCCTCGATGCGCTGCACGCGACGCTTGATAAGTTCATCCAGATGAATCAGGCGACAATTCAATACTCGATGACTTCCATCAGCGAAAGCCTGGTTCGTTCAGCCAACGTTGCTTATGTGCTAACCGTCGGAGCCTTTCTTGTTGCCATTGTCGGCGCGCTGTTCATGGCGCGGGCGATCACCAAACCCATCGGCGTCCTCATTAGTGGAACGGATGCGATCGCAGCCGGAAAATTTGTGCCGATCAAGGTTGAATCGCAAGACGAGATGTCAATGCTTGCGAAGGCGATCAACGACATGAGTACAAAGCTCGCGTCGACCGACAAGATGAAAACAGAAATGCTGCACCATATCTCACATGAGCTGCGGACTCCGCTTCAGGCTATGACTTCCGCACTCAACCTCATGACAGACCAGCGCTACGGCACATTGAACAGTGAACAGCTTCGTCTCACCACATTCCTGCGCGAGGGAATCAACAAGATCACGGCATTCAGCCATCAGTTCCTCGATATTTCAAAGATCGAATCGGGCGCTATGAAATACAACTTTGCTCCCGCCGATTTGATCACGCTGCTTATGCCTGTTGTCGAAGAGGCGAAGTTGATTGCGACGCGCAAGAACATTACGTTAACCATGAATACTGCGGCGGTGGGGAAGATCAGAGCGGATGTGGAAAGGCTGCCGCACGTGTTCAGCAATCTTCTCAGCAATGCGATTAAGTACACGGCGGACAACGGACATGTAAGTCTCAATGTTCTGCCCTCGAAACTCGGCGTGAAGATTTGTGTTACGGATACAGGGATGGGCATTGCCTCGGAGGACTTGCCAAACGTGTTCACGAAATTCTATCAATCGAAAAACGCGAACAGGGCTGCCCGCGGGACGGGCGTTGGGTTGGCCCTGGTGAAGGCGCTTGTGGAAGCACACAACGGGCGTGTCTATGCGGAAAGCACGGTCGGTGAAGGAACCACCTTCACCGTCGAACTTCCCGCTATCAAAGAAATGGTGGAGCAAATCGTTCCAAATTTTGCAACGATTCAGCAGTCAGTCAACTGAGAGAAGAAGCAATGGGAAGGTTCGCATGAAATCACTCGTGTTGGTTTTTGTGCTTGGTCTTTCGGCGTTCTTCTGTTATCCCTTGAGAGCCGGAGAAAAGAGCGAGCAGGATATGAGAGCTGAGTATCAGCTTCAGTTTGCAGATAGTCTCGAAACGGCATGGGCGTTTCAAGGAGCTGCCCTTGCCTACAGGATGGTTGCCGAACTGTACCCAAATACGATGTACTATGCACATGCCGTCCGCAATCTGGCGCACCTGTACATCAATCCATTCAATACCGCGCGGAACGACAGCTTGGCTCTCATGTGGTTTACCAAGCATCTCGAGATTTCCTGGCTTCCTCGCGGCGAACGGACGCGTTCGGTTATCGTTTCGTCCATGGTTCGCGAGCGGATGCAGGTGACGAGCGTTGACGACAAGCGGCTGACAACCATTGACAGTCTTACAACGATTACACGGATCCATGCTGCGGAGCTTGATGCTCAATCGAAGCGAATCGCGAGCCTTCAATCGGAGCTGGAACAAACCGATAACGATCTGCAGATTCTTCTTGAGTTTCAGAAGAATCCCAGCATTGCCAAACGCGACACCCTCAACCAATCTGCCAACGCGAGCGTGCAGAAGTTTGCTGAAGCGGCGCAGGCGCAACAATCAAAAGAGAAAACGAAACAGTCGAATGAGCAACTGAGCAAACTTCGCGAGATAGACTTGCGGGCATTGCAGCGCCGCACGAAGAAGTGAAACGCTTGACTTGAAAGGGATGCTGACCACATCCCTTTTCCATTTTCGGGCTTGAATCTTCTTCTCTTTTTCTGTAGAGTTTCTTCACTACAAAACCTTCCAAATCCCCAACAGGAATCCAAAATATGAAAGCAGCTTTCTTCCTTCCCCTGGCATTTTCGATCGTCTTGTGTTCAGAGGGCGTTTCTCAGTCCGCGGTTCAGCAATACCCTAAGACAACCAAAGTTGATGTCGTCGAGAACTATTTCGGAACGAAAGTTCCGGATTCCTATCGCTGGCTAGAAGACGATACGTCTGCAGCGGTTGCACAATGGGTGGAGGAGCAGAATAAGGTAACCTTCGCGAATTTGTCGCAAATTCCCTTTCGAGATAAACTCAAGAAGCGCCTCGAAGAGATTTATAACTATCCGAAATACTCAGCTCCGTTCCGAAAAGGGAAGCACTACATCTTCACGAAGAACGACGGATTGCAGAATCAATCCGTCTATTACATTCAGAAAGGATTGAACGGCGTCCCTGAAGTGCTGCTCGATCCGAATACATTTTCGCCCGACGGAACCGTGAAGCTTGCTTCCCTCGATTTTTCGAAAGATGCAAAGTACCTGGCGTACGGCATTTCTCGCGGCGGGTCGGATTGGCGTGAGTTGTTTGTTATGGAGGTTGCCTCACGAAAGCTCCTGCCGGACCATATCCGGTGGGGAAAGTTCTCCGGCGCCGCGTGGCATGGAAACGGATTCTTCTACAGCAAGTATGATCCGCCAGCAGATACATTGAAAGCTCTTTCAGCAAAGAATGAGAACCATAAAGTCTATTATCATAGGATTGAAACCAATCAGAGCGACGATGAGCTTGTTTTCGAGGACAAAACCAATCCACTTCGTTTTCATTCTGTGTCGCTGACCGAAGACCAGAGGTTTCTCGCTCTGTACATCAGTGATCGCGGCAGAGGGAAAAAGGGGAACGCGATATGGGTGCGAGATTTGAAGAAGAACCAGAAGTCTTTTCGCCCGGTCATTCGCGAGTTCGATGACACGTGGGGAGTCATAGACAATGTCGGTGACAAGCTGCTCCTGGCGACGAATTACCGTGCGCCGAACGAGCGAGTGTTGCTGATTGATCCCGCAAAACCGGATGAAGCCAACTGGAAAACAATCCTGCCGGAACAGAAAGAACCCCTCGAAGGAGTGGCAACAGGCGGTGGAAAACTCTTTGCAACCTATATGAAAGATGTGACACATCGTGCGTATGTGTACAACATGAACGGAGCGTTGGAGAATGAAATCATCCTGCCGACGCTCGGGACGACGAGCGGCTTGGGCGGCAACAAGGACGACGATGTTCTCTTCTACACGTTTACATCGTTTACATTCCCGACAAATATCTACAAATACGATATCGGAGCGGGAAGGTCGGAGTTGTTCCGCGCGTCTGAAGTCAAATTCAGCCCACAGGACTTTGAGACCAAGCAGGTGTTCTATACCAGCAAAGACGGTACGCGCATTCCGATGTTCATCACACACAAGAGAGGAATTCAGCTCGACGGGAAGAACCCGACGCTGCTGTACGGATATGGCGGATTCAATGTCAGCGAGCGGCCGAGATTCAATTCATTGCTTCTTGCACTTCTTGAGCAGGGTGTTGTGTATTGCGTTGCGAATCTGCGCGGCGGGGGCGAGTACGGTGAGGAGTGGCATCAGGCGGGAACCAAGCTGCACAAGCAGAACGTGTTTGATGATTTTATCGCGGCTGGTGAATGGTTGATTGCGAACAAGTACACCTCTTCGGAAAAGATGGCAATGCAGGGGGGAAGCAACGGCGGCTTGCTCGTGGGCGCGGTGATGTGCCAGAGACCTGAGCTTTTCAAAGTGGCATTGCCCGCCGTTGGTGTGATGGATATGCTGCGTTATCACAAATTCACTATTGGATGGAACTGGAAACCGGATTACGGCAGCAGCGAGGATTCGACGCAGTTTGAATGCATCTACCGGTACTCGCCGCTCCATAATCTGAAGGAGGGAGTGAACTATCCCGCGACATTGGTCACAACAGCGGATCGTGACGACCGTGTTGTGCCGGCGCACTCATTCAAATTTGCCGCCGCGCTTCAGGAAAAGCACCGCGGCACAAATCCCGTTCTCATTCGTATTGACACAAAATCCGGGCACGGCGCGAGCAACACGCAAAAGCAAATTGAAACAACAGCCGACGTGTATTCTTTTCTGTTGTGGAACTTGTCTGTCACGGATAAGCCATGAGGTCGAAGAGGCAATTGCTCCATGCTACACGTGAATTGCACGAGCGTGCGGGATGAAGGGACGGCTTCTTCTCATATTTCTTTTGCCGATCGTGATGTGCGGAATTGCATGGTACTGCTGGTACAGTCCGGTCGCGACAGTGATCCTTGTTCGCCACGCCGAGCGGCTCAACTCCACAGACACGACCTCACTTTCCGAAGCGGGTGTGAAACGGGCTGAGGCGCTCGCACACGTTCTGAGCGCATCCGGCGTCTCTCGCATCTACGTATCGCAGAAGCTGCGGACGCACCAAACTGCGCAGCCCACCGCGAGCGCTTTCGGCATCATGCCCATTGAGATCAGCGCAAACGAAATACGGCTCTATGGTGATTCAGTGAAGACGCATCGCGGCGAGGTTATTCTCATCGTCGGGCATTCAGATTCGGTGCCGAAAATTATCGGGCGACTTGGCATAGCAATCCCTCCCACAATTTCCGCCGACGAATTCGACAACCTCTTCGTCGTGACGATGTTTCGGTTTCGCTCGACCTTGACACACCTGAAATACTAACTATATTGGATAAGAAACAGATCGCAGAAATCCTTGATGAGATGGGAACGCTTCTTGAGCTTCAAGGGGCGAATCCATTCAAAGCCCGCGCGTTTCACAACGCGTCTCGTACGCTCGAAGGCGTCACCGACGATCTGGAGAAATTAGTCGAGACAGGCGCGTTGAATGAGATTCACGGCATTGGCGAGAGCATTGCACGCGTTATTACAGACCTCGTGCTGAAAGGTCACTCGAAGGACTACGACGGCTTGCGGAAGTCGTTGCCTCCCGGCGTCCCCGAGATGTTGAAGATCGCGGGCCTCGGCCCGAAAAAAGTGAAAGTCCTGTATGAGAAGATGAAGATCTCTTCACTGGAGGAGCTTGAGCGGGCAGCGAAAGAGAATAAGCTCGAGAGTCTGGCCGGCTTCGGCGAAAAAACGGAACAGAACATTCTGAAAGGAATCCAGGCGCTCCGCGTTCGCACAGATAAACATCTCTTTCCGAAGGCTTCGGATCCTGCGGAAAAAGTTCTTGCGACGCTCAAGAAACAAAAAGGGGTCGAGCGGGCTGAAGTCGCCGGCAGCCTGCGTCGCAGGAAAGAAGTCATCGGAGACATTGACATAGTTCTCAGTGCGAAGGATTCATTTCGCGCGAAACTTATGGATGTGTTCACGTCGCATCCTGAAGTTGATACGATCGTCGCGAAAGGGGAAACGAAATCCTCTGTGGTGCTGAAGGCGGGGATCAATTGCGACCTGCGCATCGTGAATGACGGTGAATTTCCTTTTGCGCTCAACTATTTCACGGGGAGCAAAGAGCACAATATCGGGATGCGCTCACGTGCCAAAGAGTACGGATGGAGCCTGAATGAATACGGCTTCTCCGAGTTTGGCTCAGAAGAGAAGCGCGGCAAAGCCAAGAAGGTCGTAAACTGCAAGGATGAGGCAGACATCTACAAAGCGCTCGATCTCTCTTACATTCCGCCGGAGCAACGTGAAAACATG
>JANNUB010000358.1:0-11747 GCA_031394795.1 Ignavibacteriota bacterium
GTTCGATCCGGAAAAATTCTCGATGCGGCATTCCTTCGACATGTCGTTCTCATCCTTCGGAAGGCAGAGTTTATCGCTCGGTACGTACACGAACACGATGATGTACCAATTCGCGGACAACTTGAATGCGCGTGCAGACATCGCATTCAGTTTCTCGCCTTACGCAAACCTTTCGAAGTTCGGCAAGAAGGATTTCAGCGGCGTCTATCTGAAGAACGCGGAAGTGAATTACAAGCCATGGGACAATACGATGATCTCGCTTTCATTCAGACAATCGCCGTACAGCTACTATGATTACTACTCGCCGTTTTATAATCCATGGCATCGCTCTGACAACAGAGAAAAGAAGTAAGGTTTCCGTTTCCGATTGAACATTCGTTTCACATGCAAGCCGATGATTCTTCCGAGAGGTCCACAGGACTCCCGCGGAGGAGAAATGTCGGCTTTCGTGTTTTTCGTACGAGTCGGGACACCAAGGTTTTTTAGGTAAGGGAAAAACGCTCACGTTCGATTTCAAAAAACTCTTCTCAAATCCTCGAAACAAAGGACTCAGCGTCCTCATCGGGATTCTCGCCGTTACAGTTGTGTACTTCGCGTATTCATTTTTCTCTCGCAACATTTTCGATCCTCCGGTGGATTCAAAAAAAGGAGATGTCGCACCGGGTCAAGTCATTCAGATTGATTTGTTGAATGGCTGCGGCGTGAACGGCGCGGCGTCGAAGTTTACCGGCTATTTGCGCGCGCGCGGCTATGATGTCGTGGAGATGAAGAATTACAAAACGTCCGACGTGAGAGAGTCGTTGGTGATTGACCGGACGGGAAACGTCGAGACAGCGCAGAAGGTCGCGTACGCGCTTGGCGTGAAAGAAAAAAACATCATCCAGCAAATCAATCAAAACTACTTTGTTGATGTCTCTGTCGTCGTCGGCAAGGACTTCAATGCGCTCAAACCGTATCAATAACATTTTCTGAGGCACTCTTTGAAAGCACCCACGCTCGCAACCGCAATTGCAAAACTCTCGCTGACGAAAAAAGCGGCGAACGTTGTCGTCATGGATTTACGCAAGCTGACTTCGATGACGGATTTTTTCGTTGTCTGTTCTGCGGATTCGGAGACGCAAATCAAAGCAATAGCGGATGCGGTGATTGACGGTACGGAGAAGAAAGGGGTTTCGCCGTGGCACAATGAACGCGGGAGTCCAAACTGGGTGCTGCTCGACTACTCCGATGTGGTGGTGCATATTTTTCACAGACACGCGCGCTCGTATTACAATCTTGAAAAATTGTGGGGAGATGCCGAGATGAAATATGTGAGTGATGAGAAACCGATTCCGTCGAAACGGGTGCGCAAGTCGGTTTCCGCGAAGAAGACCGTGAGCAAAAGAATGACGACGAAGAAAATTCCCGTCCGCAAAGTTGCGTAGGCTTGCTTTTCAACGACCTCGCCCTCTACGACCTACGGGATCGTAGATCGTAGAGAGGTCGTAGACCCAACCCCCCTCCTATAGTAAGAGGAGAGGGGCTTTTTTGTAGAAACCCGGATTTCCATTCGTGAAAGACTATCTCAAAAAAAATATACTCGCCTCACTTCAATCTCTTGGCGTTACCGGAGATATCACGTTCACGTTCGAGAAGCCGCGTCAGGTCGAGCACGGAGACCTCACGACAAATGTTGTCATGATTCTCGCGAAACCGCAAAGGAAAAACCCGCGTCAATTTGCGATGGACGTTGTCAACAATCTGCGCCTTGACTCATCGCTGGTAAGCAAGATTGAAGTTGCGGGTCCCGGCTTTATCAATTTCACGTTCACGGAAAAATTCTACCAGCATCAGCTTGAAATTCTTCTCTCGAACGAAGCAACGTTCGGTCGCTCGAATCTTGGCAACGGGAAGAAGACTCAAGTCGAGTTCGTCAGCGCGAACCCGACCGGTCCGCTTACCGTCGGTCACGGACGCGGAGCAGTCTATGGCGATACTGTTTCCAATTTGCTTGAGTGGACGGGACATGATGTAACGCGGGAATACTACTTCAACAACGCGGGGCGGCAGATGCGCATGCTCGGCGATTCCGTGCGCCTGCGGTATCTGCAATTACTCGGCGATGAGGTTGAGTTTCCGCTCGATTACTATCAAGGCGAGTACATAAAAGATATTGCTCAACATCTTCGCGACAAGCACGGCGATTCGCTGAGGGACGAGCCTGCGGAAGGAAAATTCAAAGAGCAGGCGGAGAGCGAAATTTTCGAAGACATCAAGAAAACACTGAAGTCGCTGAACATCATCCACAAAACTTTCTTTAACGAAAACTCGCTTTACACGGACAAGAAGATTGATGAAATTGTCGCTGAGTTCAAGAAGAAGGATTTAGCCTATGAAAGCGAAGGCGCGCTGTGGTTGAAGACAACTGCAATGGGTGGCGAGAAAGACAAGGTCATCGTCAAGAGTACGGGCGAGCCGACCTACCGTTTGCCGGACATTGCGTACCACGTGGACAAATTTCGCCGGGGCTTCGAGCTTATCGTTGATATTTTCGGTTCGGACCACATCGCAACCTATCCCGACGTGCTCGCCGCAGTGAAAGCGCTCGGCTACGATTCGGAGAAAATCAAAGTACTGATTCACCAATTCGTCACAATCATGCAAGGGACTGACGTGGTGAAGATGTCAACCCGGAAAGCAAACTTCATTACGCTTGATGAACTGATTGCCGAAGTCGGCGCCGATGTCGTGCGCTACTTCTTCCTCATGCGAGGCATGACGAGCCATTTCAATTTTGATTTGGCGCTTGCGAAGCAGCAGTCCGACGAAAATCCCGTGTACTATTTGCAGTATGCTCATGCGCGTATTTCTAGCATCATGCGGAAGGCTGAGGACGAAGGGAGAACGATAGCGGGCGACGCGAACCTTGAATTGCTTACCGACGTTCATGAACTTGACCTCATCAAAATGTTGCTGCAGCTTCCTGAAATCGTTGAGTATTGTGCAACATCGTTCGAGATTCATCGCCTTGCGGAATATTTGCAAAACGTGGCGACTGCGTTTCACAAGTTCTATCATAACTGCAAAGTGATTGGCAAGGATGAGCAGATGACTCAAGCACGGCTCGCACTCTGTCATGCGACGCGGATTGTGTTGCGGAATGGGTTTGCGATTCTCGGAATCTCCGCGCCGGAAAAGATGTAAACGAATTCCAGTCGGGCACTCGACTCGTCGAGATTTTCTAAATACTAATTTTCAATCGACAATCGAAAATCAGCAATCGGCAATCTCTCTCACCCACCTTCCGATAAATCTTCTCCCCTGCAAACAACGAATCCTCCACAACGACACTCAGTTACAAATCGAGTATTGACATAGGTAACCCTTTTTGATACATTGACGCCAACAAATCTACCGTTTTGTTCAGAGGCGATATGGAATTCCCCAGCCATACAACAGCCTGCGATAGACAACGGAATCTGCTGAGCCTTTTGTTTCTTTCACATCGCCCGTTCTGGTTCAGCCCTTTCTGCTCTCTCGTTCGTTCGCGCAAGAATATCTCGTTGTGCCGAACACTTCCAACTCTCTCTCATAGAAAATTCCATTCTCTCGCGAGTGTATTTTCACTGTCATCTAATTCGCAGTTTCTTCCGCGACTTTTGCCGTTCTCAAACGACTATTCATCGGTAAGGATCACAGTCATGGCTGCCAGTTTACAGAGATCTTATTCTTTACTTAGTGGGGAGTATCAATCAACAAAACACAAGGAGAATAGTTATGGCAGAGGTTGTTCGTACAAAGTTCGTAAGAGCCGGTAGCTGGACAACGTTGGAATCTGGTTGGAACGCCTCGTTCACGTGCAGGTTCCGGGATCCAGCCGGCGCGCAAGTAAAGGTCCGCTATGGCTACGGCGGGTTCCCGTAGGACAGCCAAAAGAAAACCTTAGACGGAACAGATAAGAATATCAGCGTAGGGAAGGCGAGCGTAGCCTACGCACGAGTCCAAATGAAAGTACAGCGCGATGAGCAGGTGATGTACGTGTACATTCCGACGTGACCGTTGCGCATCTTACAAACAGTAGAACAACAAATAGATGCAGTACAAATTTCTATATCATTTGAGTTGCACATTCAAGAGAGTTTATTGCCTTGCACAGTTCCAGTAAACCCAGCATAAGGAGTTTCCGACCATGATTAACGCAACGCTTCGTTTTGTGGACTATATGAGTGGCATCCCCTTTTCTAGTGCGGATGTCAGTGTATCATTTATTGTATATCCAATTGGCTTTTACAAAGTGAAACTCCCGTTCGGGATTGGAAAAGAAATAGAAATAGAACTGCCTCGTTTCATTAAACCCACCGCTGCAGCAGGCGCTTCATCCGTACAGGTCAGAACGAACTCAGAGGGCATTATTCAGGTTTCGCAAGATCTCTCGGCTGCGTTCACACAGATGAGACAGGCGAAGGATTCGGCAGGCAAGATCGCAGATGATGCCACTGCAAAGATCTCTGTCGAGGTCAGACTTCCTTGGTTAGAGTTTGATCCTTCAATTCCTTTTTTCCGCGTTGCGAACCCGTACTATCGGGAAAACGACAATGACACGCGCACCATTGACATGGATTATGTAAGAGTTATTGTCGGCGATACCAAACAAGATACTGCAATCCTCTGGTTTCAAATCCAAGGCAGAATCAAACAGGGTTACGAGTGCGTGTGTGAGGTAGAACTCGCAGGGTTGGGTAATCCTGTAAAAACACTTCCCGTTGTGTTTACTCCGCCACCAACCGGTGTGAACACGGCAGCCTTAACAATAACCGGTTTGATACCTGCTTCTAAGTATCGCTACACACTAAAGATTCGACAAGCCCAGCAGACAGTTGCAGTGCTTGCCCAGGAATGCTTCACAACAGCACCGCCAGAGTCTTCTACCTCCTTACAGTTTGTATTTGGTTCGTGTAATTTTCCGTTTTGGTATGATGACAATGATCCGTTGGAACGTTGGAGAGCGTTGGCGAATCGCAATGACTATGATTTCATGCTGCTCATCGGCGATCAAATTTATGGAGACGGTCTTAGCAAAGTATGGCCTGCCGGCATTTCAGAGAACGACAAAAAAAAAGCGGGGGAAATGGAGAATGCCTGGTTCCGTGCATACGCGGCCAGGTATGAATGGTGCTGGAGGAACAAGTCAATGCGGCAAGTGATGCGCCGAACTCCGACATACATGATATTAGACGACCACGAGGTGGCTGACGATTGGGGCACGATTCCTTTATTCGAGGGAGATGAAAATGACGTTGACCACAAAACGCGTATACGAGGGGCATTGCGAGCATATCGGATTTTTCAGCACTCGCACAACCCACAGTATCCAGTTGGTAGCTGGTTGCAAAACCTTCCTCTCGTTGGTCAACTGTTTTCAAGTGGAAATCCTCCTCTCTTTTATGACTTCACCCGGGGTCCCGCCTCATTCTTCGTAATGGATGGTCGGACTCAAAGGAGTTTGGAGCCTGAAAAGGTTCAATTCCCGATTCTCGGACCCGCTCAAGCCGAAGCACTGAGAGCATGGTCGCTAAACCCGAAGACGCGCAATTCGGACATAATTTTCTTCGTTGCGCCTGTGCCAATTGCCTTCTTGCCCGTGGAAGAAATCCAACGGATAATCCAACAAATCAAATCCAAAACATCCGGGGCGGATTCTTGGGGCCTCGCTTTGCGAATAGGTTTCGATGTATTGACTCTTGGCACTCAGGAAATTGCTGGTCCTCTGGGCGATAAACCAATTTCAGAGTACATCATCCCAACAGACTCAAGAAAGAAGGCTGACGATGCTTTCAAAAAAGCAAAGCTTGTAGACTTAACGGATCGGGATCTTGCCGACATGTGGACTTGGGGACCTAATCAAAAAGAGGCCAAGTATGTACTTGACCTCTTATTTGACCTCGCCAACGATATACAACCGGATGGGAAAGCCGGCAAACGACCGAGGGCAGTCTTCATCCTCGGCGGAGACGTCCACTCCGGCTCTATGCACGTTATCCATTCTCATCCCCAAAAGACTCGTTACAAGCTCAACTCCATGATTCATCATCTGACCAGTTCAGGCATTTCCCAAAAGCCCGTAGACGATACAACCTATGCGAGGGTAATTAAGACCATCAAATCGGGAGTCAAGGTCTCGTTGTCGGATCTGAAGGAGCACCCGAAATTTGATGAACTCTTGCCCGCTGTGATCAGTAACGACCCAGCAAGGTTCTTTATTAATGACAAACCTTACTACGAATGGCAAGCAAAGATACAAGGTGGTAGCTACACCAGATACGAGGTACAACCCGCTTATAACGCTTTTGTCGAACAATGTTACGAAGCTGAGTTTGTAAGTTTGCTATTTAACCAGCGAAATTTCGGTCGTGTTCAGGTCGAGCGTGTACGACAGGACAGAAGAGTCTACCGTTTCTCTACAGCTATTGAAGGTACAACAAGCAGCATAAGCCAGTATTTCGAACTCGACTTAGATGCAACCCCTGTTGCAATAACGGACCTTGCCAAGAGCTTTCTTGACGCGTTGGAATGGCATCCGGGAATTACTCGCCCCGTAAGTATGCTGGATTTGCACAAACGCTTTGGGGTCGTGCCTCCTCTTTCGGGGCGCTCATTGCTCACGAAGATGGCCCCCAAAAGAGCCTAGTCGAACTCAGGATGAAAAGAGCCGAGAAGTAATGAATACATGCAATCATCATAATGAAGGAGCAAACGATGCCAGAACAACTGCAAACCCGATTAGATAAACTGAAGAAGGAGTATCAATCGGGTCAGGAAGAACTTGAAAAAGTAGTGCAGAGGGAGACGTACTTACGCGAGATAATGTTGAGGATCAGCGGGGCTATACAAATATTGGAGGAATTGATTGCAGAAGACCAGCGCACTCCCCGTAACGGATCCCGGATTGCTGATCCCCGGCTCGACTCCGTGGATACTACCACAGAGCACCATAACGAATAAGGTCTCGTACAGCCTGTCATGTCGAGCAATATAACGATGAAATCTAATTAACCGGCAAATCACATAACTACATATGAGGAATCACAATGGCTTGGGAACTCACAGGAAACGGCGGGACAAATCCCGCAACCAGTTTTCTTGGAACGACTGATGCACAGCCCGTTGTCATCAAGACAGGCGGAACAGAGAAGCTGCGGATTCTACCATCTGGCAACGTCGGTATCGGAAACCCGAATCCCGGAGCGAAGCTTGAAATAGCAGATGGCTGGGCCGACCCAGCTCGATACGGCTCGTTGCAAATAACACGAGAGCCGAACAACCATACTGCTGCACACCTCGCCTTGATTAGAGGCGGACAAATGCCTGTTGGCTTGGGGTTCAAACAAAACTCTAATGTTTTCGGGTTTGGTCCTGTTAGCAATAACGGTGCATTTAATCCGGCAATGCTGGCGATTGAACCAAATGGCGGCAAGGTTGGGGTCGGAACGAGCAACCCCGTGTCTCGGTTAGCGGTAGTCTCACCTTTGAGGGGGGATAATACCGACGGCATTACATTCCGCAGTGGCGATGCGCATACAATCATCACGCACCAGCCCGGAGGAAGTAATGCGGGCAAGATTCAAGTCATGGCAGGTGGCAGTGATACTGCAATTGGTACAACCCCATATCATTTGATGCTTCAGCCACAGGGTGGCAATGTAGGCATTGGAGTGTTTGTGTCTGGGGCGAACCCGGTAACTAAACTTGAGGTTGTCGCAGCCTCTCCCGGCGACGGAATTCGAGTAAGAGGATCTTCATCCGCGAATATTTCACCGGGCTTGCTTTTGAGTGACGAAGGCGGTGAGCGTGGTGCACTCGGCCTCAAGGAGGCCACGAGCCACTATGGCACCGATGGGGGGCCGGGTGATATTGTACTCCGAGCTACCACGGGCAAGCTTTTTTTGCAAACCGGGGATGGAAGCGCCACAATGACGCTCTTCAACGGTAACGTTGGCATTGGGACAACAAGTACTCAATTCAAACTGGACGTCGCGGGCCAAGTTCGCGCCGCAGATTTTCTTATTACATCTGATGCGAGGCTGAAGACCGACGTTCAACCACTCACGGGGGTGTTGGACAAGCTCGCCTCGATTCGCGGTGTTTCATTCGAGTGGAACGATCTCTCCAAGTCGCAGGGACTTTCGAAAGGGAAAAAACAGATTGGTGTAATTGCCCAGGAACTTGAAGCAGTGTATCCGGAACTCGTAGCGAGAAGCGGTGATCAAGACTATCGGGCTGTTGACTACAACAAGCTCACGACCATACTCATCGAAGCGATCAAAGAGCTACGATCGGAAAGCCACGCGAGAATGAGTAAGCTTGAATCTGAACTCGGCTTGTTGTGTTCGGCAATTACATCGTGAGGCACAATGAAGGATGAACCATGAGGAGCCTGCGACAAGCTCTCGAACTCGTTGAGCCGATTGAGCCGGTACTGTCGGTCAGAAAATGGGCGGACATTATTGTTGGTAAAGGAAAGCCTTTTTCGCTCGGAACGGATTCAGATCTGGATGGACTTCCCGATTTTTGGGAACAAGTTCTGGCGGAAGCATTTGCGCCGATAGTGTACCATTCTCGTGACGAGTCCAATTTCCCAACCAACGTTGAATGGTTCCTCCCAAAAACAGAACTACGCTTCTACGATGATGACTGCACTACTGACTTGGATCAACTAGTCGTTCCGTTTTACTGAGATTGTGTCCTTCGCGTATGGCGGTGCGTTCGTCTGCTTATGCTTACTGGAGGTTGCAAATGAAACAGCCAAACATGTTTTGCATTTTGTTGATACTCCTTCTCTCACTTACACAACATTCGGCTTCACAACTTGAATGTCGTGTGGGAACTAAAGGCGGCGTGAGCTTAAGATGAAATCAAGAACGAAAGTTGGTGTGGGAGTGATTGGCGTTATTGTCCTATTGGTCTTCTCCATGACGTTTGTGCTTAAAAAGTACGAGGGAGTCAAGGCTCCACCACCAGCAACAGAGGTTGCCGAGGTGAAACCACTGCCGGTACCAGCGCCCAAACCACCACGGGTACAACCAAAAGAGAAAAAGGTAGAAAGGTTAATCCCACTTCCAGATCGCCTCAGCGCCATTGATCGGGCTCTTGAAAGCATGGGGTTCGGAAACATAGCCTTCAATGCGCCACGATCAATGAATCTTCACACCACGGCCCCTATTCAACTCGTGCTTGGGTTGGCAAAACCAATTGACGAGCTAAAGCAAATGATCGAGGCGGAGGGCGAGAAAGAGGGGGCACGCATTCGAGTTTCTGATCGCATGGAAGCCCGCTTATCTGGCTCCAACTTCGCCATCACCGCGATTACCCCAGAAATTCAATCTATCTCACGAAGTGATGTCACTGAGTGGAAATGGGAAGTTAAGCCAAATAGCGAGGGGCATCAGCATCTACATCTAACCGTATCTGCACTCCTAAGCGTGGATGGCACGTCTATACCACCAAGGACAGTTCGAACATTCGACAAAGTGATTGAGGTCGAAGTAACTTTGTACCAGCGAGTGGGCTCATTTTTTGAGGATAACTGGAAATGGTTGTGGGCTGCTGTCTTAGCGCCGCTTGTTGGCTGGCTACTGAAAAAAGGAGCAAGGGAGACCAAATCCAATGTCGCCTAATTTGGTAGCTTAGCTACGCTACTCGCGTCCTTCAACACCAGACACAACCGAGCTTCATGGTTTCGTCTGCTTACAGCTACTGGAGGTAACAAATGAAACAACCGGGCATGTTTTGCATTCTGTTGATACTCCTACTCTCACTTGCACAACGTTCTGCTTCGCAACTTGAATTGGGTGTGGGAATCAAAGGCGGCGTGAGTTCAAGTTCACTGAATTATGATCCCGAATTGTACTCAGGTACGCCCGGAGTTTCAATCAGAGGTGGCGTAAGATCCATAATCGGTATGGTAGTTGCTCTTTCTCCTTCGAGTACGGTATCCCTCCAGTTCGAGCCGCGCTATGTTCGAAAGGTGAACAAATGGGAAAAGGGGAGCTACTCTGAGGAGATTGAGCTCCGTGAATTTGAGTTGCCCGTGCTTCTTGTGCTAAAGCCTTTCAGAACTCAACTGCGCCCTTTCCTGATCACAGGTCCTAATGTTGGTTTTGTTCTCACTGGCAGAGACTTCTTGGAAGGACCCGGAACGCGATTCGAGCAAAACATTCGGACGAGCCTTTCATACTTTGACGTCTCGCTCGACTTAGGCATCGGAGCCGAGTATAAATTCTCGGAGTTATCGCTCACCGCAGAAGCCAGATACTCGCACGGTGTAAGTGACTTGGACAATACCATAACCAATCAACGGATCAAGTCCCGATCGATACAATTCTTAGTTGGTTTTCTTTTCGTCATCAATGGATAGTCTCAACGTGCTTGAAAAACTTGCTGAACACATCTCAAGTGAGCTTCTTGCAATTGTTGCAATTGCTCTGGTGTTGTTAATCGTCGTTGCAAAGAATTTGATTCCCGATTCGGATCGTCAGTTGAAGCGGAAGATACTGCTGTATACGTATGTCCTCAATGGCTCGGTGATCCTCATTTGCTTGGTGCTATACGCATTCAAAGCGAGCAAGGGCAATTCTCCACCCTCTCCTGAATTCTGTGATGTTACATTGGTAGTTCCGGCTGATTTGAGGAAGGGAACAGTGTTTCTCAATGATAAAGAAAGCAAATCTGACCCGACTTCAGAAGGATTCAAGATACAAGTAAGGAAAAACGCTCTCGTGACTCTTAAGGCTAAGGGAGAGAGTGGCTTGTTCTCGGAGGAAGTGTCACTCACTGCAAGCAATGATACTACAATTCGTCTAAGGAAAATAGAACCTCCACCACCACCCGGGTTTTGTAAGGTTACCTTACTGGTTCCGGTTGATCTTGAAAATGGAACAGTGTACGTGAATGGGTCAGAGCGAGGGTCTGAGCCCGGTTTGGGAAGTCTTACGATTCAAGTTGTGAAAAACAAGGCGGTGGCTTTGCAAGTCAGAAATGATGGATACAAACCTTCAAGGAAAGTCACGGTCCAGGTAAAGAGGGACACAACAATCGATTTAAGGATGTAATGCCCATGGGTACTTTCTGCACAAGTTTGCTCGTCGCCATTTTGCCCCTCACCCTGTCGCTCGCACACGCACAGCAGACTGAGAACACTAGCTTCACGGTCTGGAGTTTTGAACCGATTGATCTCAGGAGAATTGACGATCCGAAAATTATTAGGTGGATTCGGGACGATGTTGAAAACATGCTTTCCACAAGAGAAGGTTGTATTGTTATTCCACGGGATACTGTTGCCAAGCGCGAGCGATCCGGGAAGCAAATTGTTGATTACAAGATATTCGGGGAAGTGGATCATGATTCGAATGCAGGTATTTACAAGATCACGTTGGTTTTCCAGAACCAAACGAATCTCTCAAGGAGGTCTTGCTCAGCGGGCATTCAGCAAAGTAAGATCGATATCCCAGATGAACGCAAGAGAATTCTGCGCAGTCTCTTCAACGAGATTCTGTCTATAGTGTTGGGCAAGAAGAATCCGTTGCAGTATGTCACAGAGACATTGGAACGATGGGAACCTTTGGTAAGGAACGTAATCAACTACTTTGCGCGAGAGAAGGAATGTTTCAACGGGTTGAAAGAAGCATGCGCTGATATCAGAAGGCACGTACACGAGAACTACGATTCACTGTTTTATGTCCCTCTCATGATACCGGTGCCGAGCAAGAAAG
>JANNUB010000369.1:0-4259 GCA_031394795.1 Ignavibacteriota bacterium
GAGCACCACGGGTGCGAGCACCTCGGGTGACGTTGCCCCGCCGACAAACAGCGGAGACGACGTTTCAATGGTCACGCCATCGAAATGTTTCGCAGTGATTTTTCTGTTGCGATCCAGGAAATGCCTCTTCGACTCCAGATCGTTGATCTCAAAAACTATCGTGTACTCGCCGGGAGCAACCGTGAATAACGCAATGCCTTCATGCCACGATTTCTCGCCGCTATTCGCCTCGGGCGTCGTCGCTCCAAGATCGAACCGGCGGATGTCGCGGGCTTTTGCATTCCCTTTCTGATCCAACAACTCGATAAGCACTTCACCGCGTCGCTTGTACGGAAACGGAAACGATGCCTCGGTGTTCTTCGTCGCAACGAAGAAGTGCTCGTCTATCCTATACGGAATGTCGATTCGGGATTGCAAGCCATCACTTGCAACGAGATTGATTGCCTCGTAGAAAAACCATCGTTGCTCTTCTTCCGCTCCCTCCTGCTGGAGAGCCGGCTGTTCCCGACCCGTCTGCTGCATCTGCGCACCGGCTTGCAGTGCGCATATCAAAAGAACTGTTGTCACCCCGGCACGATTCATGACTCTTCTCCTCAATAAGTGATTCAAACTGTAGATGGCTAAGGCCAATCGCGAAGAAAATCCACCAACAGGCGGACGCCAACACCCGAAGCGCCTTTTGGTATATACTCCAACGCTTCATTCAGGAAGGATGTTCCCGCAATATCAAGATGCACCCACTTGTAATCGCCGATAAACTGTTTCAAGAAGAATGCCGCAGTAATTGCGCCGGCCGGACGCCCGCCCGAATTTTTCACATCCGCAACGTCGCTTTTGTTTAGCTTTTCGTATTCATCGAACATCGGCAGCTGCCATACGCGCTCGTACGTTCGCTCGCCTGCTTCTTTCAGTTTGTCCATCGCCGCTTGATCGTTGCCCATCATTCCCGTGGCGTAATGTCCAAGCCCGACGACGGCAGCTCCGGTGAGCGTTGCAACGTCAATGACGAGCTGCGGTTTGTAGCGCGAGGCGTACGAGAGTGCGTCGGCGAGAATCAAGCGGCCCTCGGCGTCCGTATTGTCAACTTCCGATGTTTTGCCATTGAGATGCACGATTATGTCGCCGGGTTTCATCGCTCTGCCGCCGAGGAGATTCTCGACCGAAGGGACAAGCGCGACGATGTGAAGCGGGAGCTTCAGTCGCGCAACAGCCTGCATTGCCGCAATGACCGCAGCCGCCCCCGCCATATCGGATTTCATTTCACTCATGCCCGACGCCGGTTTGATCGAAATGCCGCCGGCGTCGAACGTTACACCCTTGCCGACAAGAACGACTGGGGGTGACTTCCTCTTGCTTCTATTGTATTCGAGGACGATGAAACGCGGCGGCTGGTCGCTCCCTTTGGCGACAGCAAGCACGCCTCCCATCTTGAGCTGCTTGATCTTACGCTCGTCAAACACCGTTGCAGCAACTTTCTTCCCTACGATCTCGCGAGCGCGTTTGGATAATGAGTCGGGATAGATTTCGTTCGGCGGCGCATTTGCAAGATCGCGCGCAACCATCGTCGCGTCACAAACGACGCGGGCATACTGCACACCCAGCGAAATTTTCCGGAACCGCTCAACATCGTCGCTAACGATCACGATGCGCTGCAACGTCGAGCCGTTCTTCTTTTCATTCGACAGATACTTGTCGAACTTGTACATGCTGAGCAAAGCCCCTTCGGCGAGCGCAGAGCCGATGCTTTCCCAATCCTCTCCTAACTTCAGCCAGCCCAGAACCTCCGTGTCCGGCTCGATGATGGCGAGCGAGGAAGCCTTCAAACTCTTTGCCGCCTTTGCCGCCGCCGCCGCCGCACGGCGGAGTTTTTCGAGCGTCAGCTTTTCGTTTTTACCAAGCCCGACGAGAAGGATCTTTCTCTTCCTTTTCTCTTTCACATAGAGCGTAAGTGTGTCAAGCTCTTTTCCTCCGAAGTGCGTTGCATCGAGCGTGACTGCCGCGCTCGGAAATACTTCCGTCAGCTTTTTGAATTCGTGTCGAAGCGTCGTCTTGTCTTCAAAGACAAAATACGCGGTAACCTCCGTCTTGGTCGTCGAGATGTTTCCGCGTTCCGACGTCAGTTTTGGAATCATCAAATATCCCCCTGCGCAATGTACTTGTGAGCAGCGTGAACAACTTTCGATTGAACGTCCGGCAATGAACAATTGTAGAGCCGCGCCCCCGCGGCATTCTTGTGCCCGTTGCCGCCGAATTCCTTTGCCAGCTCGTTGATCGGAATGTCGCCTTTCGATCTGAAACTTATTTTCACGCCGTCATGCAGCTCAAGGAACAGCAATCCGGCAACAACTCCGGCGACGTTCATCGGATACACCGTGAAGTTGTCGGTATCAACTTCCATTGTTCCGGTTTGGCGCAGATCGCTCTGCGTGATGGCAATGTGAGCAAGCTTGCCGTCATATTCGGTTTTCAAACTCGCGAGCGCATCCCCGAGAAGCTGCACCCGCCCTGCGCTCCACTGTTCATAGACGAGATGATAAATCGCGACCGGGTCGGCGCCGCTCTCGATCAAGCGTGCGCAAATTCTGAATATCTCCGGATCCACTCTCGTGAATCGGAACGAGCCTGTGTCGGTCATGATCGCGCAGTAGAGCGCCGAAGCAATCAGCGGCGTGAGATCGTTGCCCGAGAGATCGTTGCCCCGGAGATCGTCGCCATTGAGATGCGTGAGCAAGCGGTACGTGATCTCGCCCGTTGAAGTCGCGTCATCGTCAATGATGTAATGACGTGCAAACGGCTGGGGATCGAGATGGTGGTCAATGCACACCTTGACGGCGTTCGCGGCGAGGATATGCGGTTCCATCGAGCGAAGCCTGTCGGTGTGATTCGTGTCCATCACAACAATGACCTCGGCATTCTGAATGAGCGATGCGTGGTCCGATGCGTTGAACTGCTTGATGCGATTGTGGGGATCGAGCCAGAGGTAAAAATCCGGCGTTGCACTATGGTTGAGAATGTGAACCTGCTTCCCGTTCGCCGCCAGCCACTCGGCGAGAGCGATCTCCGAGCCAAGCCCGTCGCCATCCGGATTGACGTGCGTGGTGAGAACGAATGAATAGTGCTGCTTCACTATGTGAGCGACGGCTTCGAGAGCTTGCTTCATGCAAGAATTCTGTTCTGAATGTTGAACAATATACCGAAAGCGATTGTCACATAAAAGATTTGGAGATTCCCCGAAACGGAAACAACAAATTGCCACAAAGGCTCAAAGAACACAAAGGATTCACAAAGTAAGCGCGGTTCAAGTCAAAGAGAATTTATCTCGACAACAGGCTGAGCAAGGACAAAACCAAAAAAAACTTCGTGAAACCTTAGTGTCTTGGTGTCTTAGTGGCAAGCTTTTTTCCGTTTTTAATTTTTTTGGGGAATGTCCCAAAAAGATTCGTTGATATTCCAAGACAGAATTGGTAGATTTCACCACGACAATTTCATCTCCCATGTATCATTTTCTTGTGCAGGAGGAAACATCATGACTCGCCGAATTCTCTCACTCGTTGCTCTTTCATTTTGTCTGGCATTTTGTCTGGTCCAGATCAGCGCCGCTGGAAGCAACGCCACATACGATTTTCTGCGAACCGACGTTAGCGCACGCGCCAGCGCGCTGGCAGGAAGTTACGTCACCGTGATGAACGACGTTACCAGTATTTTCTATAATCCTGCGGGCATGAGCACCCTCGAAAAACCCACCGGCTCGCTCGGCTTCTTCAAACATTTTCTCGACATCAACTCAGGATACGTGAGCTACTCGCAACCGTATGAAGATCTCGGCTACTTTGGCGTCGGTGTGCTCTACATGAACTACGGTTCGTTCGACGAGACCACCGACCTGGGGGCAAAAACAGGCCGGACGTTCGGCGCAGGCGATCTGGCTGTGAGCCTTGGATATGCAAACGTTCTTCAGGAAAATCTTTACTGGGGAGCGAATGCAAAGTTCATTTATTCCTCCATCGCCGGCAACTCCTCCACAGGCATTGCCGCCGACTTTGGTATTCTCTACCATTTGCCCGAAAGCAGACTCACCATCGGCGCAAGTGTGCGGAACGTAGGAACCCAACTTAGCTCCTATCTTTCGACGAAAGAGAGTCTTCCGATGGACTTCGTGATTGGTGCTTCGATTGTTCCCAAAGGGATACCGCTTCTTGTCAATCTTAATTTTCACAAGCTGAATGAGAAGACGTCGAGCTTCGGGGATCGGTTCAAGG
>JANNUB010000401.1:0-3567 GCA_031394795.1 Ignavibacteriota bacterium
TGCCAGGACGACTCGGCTCTACAGAGTTGCAATTCAGGTGTGTTTCGCCCGGAGCAGCCGCCCAACCCCTTGTTCGCGATTCCGACAAAATCATCGAGATCCGCAATCGCTAGTTTGACCTTCAACTTGCCAATCGACTGGGACACAAAAACGTGCCCGTCATTTCTACGTTAGGACTTATCAATGCCGCCATTTCCTGATCTAGTCGTTGGGGCGTTATTGGCCCTGTTTGGCGTCCTGGTATCGCAGCTCGTATCAATGATCCAATCGCGCCTAGAAAGGCAAAACCGGCGCGACATACTTCTCCGTACAAAGTACGAAGAGCTTTCGGATCATTTTCTTGATTCGATGAAACTTCCACACACTTTGATGACCTGCGTGAATACAGAGCAAGCTCTCGCTTTAACTCATCAGGCATCTGGTAATAAGGCCCACTCGCTTGCACTGCTCTACTTTCCTCTACTTCGATCAGCAACCGGACAATACATTCAGTCATATGCAACCCTTTGCGAAACTTCGCTTTCAATTTACAACCCAGACGACGAGCGCGTTCTCGGAATGCAGATATTTGACAAGCCAGAATACATCGCGGCGCGCAACAACCATCTTGCGGCCAGGGATGCGCTCCAAGATCAAATTCAAAAGCATGCGCCCACCTATGCAAAGTCCTAACCTGGCAATCAACTCGGAGCCTTCGGCCCGGTTATTTCTACGTTATCCATGACCAAGCACGATGCGCCCCAGTCTCGTCCATCGCGATTGCTGATCGCGGGCGCATGGATTGGGAGCATCGCCGCATTGGGCGGCATCGTTGCCATGGTCCTAATCGCGATTGACAAGGTGCGTACGGGGCACGGATTGGACACCTATCGCACGCACTGGCTGGTGGAGTTCAATTGGATTGGCCTTCTCGCGTTTCTGGGCATCTTGGTAGTTGCCCTTGCTATAGGCCTATTCCTCAGGCTTCGCGAACGACGTGAAGAGCGGGAACTTCTAGACAAATATTCCGATGGGCGTCATGGATAACATGCCCGTCAACACGGACGCCCACGGGCGTCTGCTCCCTGCGGTCGCACCTTTCCGCGGTCGCCGGTTACGTCTACGTTAAACACCTCAAATACTATGAACTTCACCCGCCTCACCGCTCTCACCCTTCTGGTCTTTGCCGCAAATTACGTTGCAGCAAGCGAACCAAACACTGCCGCAACATCAGAGTCACGCGACGCCTCAACCGCCTATCTCGGTACGGCCAATTTTGTCGTAGGACGAGTCGGCAGGGACTGTCTCTCTTTGCTTGGTCGGAACGAGTCACCCCAGGCCTTTGTTAGCGCTTGGCAGCAGCGCAATGGTAAGTATCTATTGGCCATGCAAAAATACATGGAGGCGCGTTTCCGTGAAGCTGAGATGGCTGGCGGTGTCGAAAGACGAAACGCGATTGTCAGCTCACTCAACTCCGCAGTTCGTAGCGGCGCAGAGGCGTCCATCAAGTCATGGCTTGACCGACCAGACAAAGAAGGTGCCTGTAAGCGGGCCGTAGTCCTTATCGAATCAGGTTCATACGATGTGTCGGCTACATCGCCAATGTATGGCGAACTTGAAGCATTGGTCGCTTGGGCACAGAAGTGAAGAGGGTGTCTAACCTGACATCCGAGTGGGATGCCCTACGGCCCCCCTCAATTCCACGTTAGGCCTCTCATCCCACCACTTTCTTTCCCTGAACACGGAACTACCTAGATGCGAACACTGCTGATATTTTCTCTAGTTGCCTTACACATTGCCGGTTGCAATAGAACGCCTGATCAATCAAGTGCCGGCGCCAGCACCCCCCCTGCAGCGAAGCCATCCGCCATTGTTGCTTCCGCGCCCGCCGAAAGTCTTGTAGTGCAGTCATCGTCACCCGATCAATCTGTTAAATCTTGGTGGCGATATCTTGACCTTGTTGAACTCGAGAGCACTACTAATTGCAAAAAGACTGCCATGGATCCGCCACCCAGCCACTTGACGTACTTGCCGAAAATAGCCGATGCCGAAGTACTTTCATATCGAACGCCGAAGCAAAGTGAATGCATACTCGATGTGTTTTCTCGAGACATTGACGAGGTAAAGACAGAAAGCGAGACTCGTGCGATTGTGTTCGCAACCATTCGAAATGCCACTCCTATTCCGCCCGGTGCAGAACCGGATGAACTGGACAAGAAGTGGCGGGCTGCGGGATTCAAATACAAGTATCTTGTAGAGAAAACTGGCGGAGCTTGGAAGATCTCACAGGTATACAAGTACGACGAAGGCAACAAATATCTAAAGAAAGATGTTTGGGGAAAAGTATACGAGCCGCTAAGCGGGCCGCGATACCCTGCCTATGTTGGGCAACAATAGAGAGGCCTAACCCGCCAATCAACCGGAATTGCAATAGCCCGCTTCACGGGCAATTGCAATCCGCTTATTGGCAACGTTAGGCCTTCAACGGATACAGAGTATGGAAACGCTATCTCAGAAAGAATTTCTTGAACGGGTACCGCCGGGGGCTCACGTCTGCGTGACGGACCTCGAAGCTACGGAGCGGGATGGCACAGTTCGAGTTCGAGTACCGGAAATTGAATTGCATTGCGCGCAATGTGGCGGCCAACGCTTCTTCGCGCCGACGGAGAAAGGTAACTACATCGGCAATCGGGAGCCGTTTGACTCTTTCCTAAACTACATTTGCAGAAACTGCCGAAGAGAAGCAAAGACATTTGCAATTACTGCATTGTCCAACGCAGAAACCAAGAAATGGACTGTTTCCAAGTACGGCGAAGAACCTTCGTTCGGTCCGCCAACGCCCGCTCGAGCGATATCTCTGATTGGCCCCGACAGGGAACAATTCCTAAAAGGTCGAAGATGTGAGAATCAGGGGCTTGGTGTTGGTGCCTTTGTTTACTATCGACGAGTCGTTGAAAATCAAAAAGGCAGAATCTTCGATGAAATTATCCGCGTTAGCGGACATCTCGGGGTCGACCCCGAATTCATCAAAGAAATCGAAGTGGCAAAGAAAGAAATTCAGTTCACCAAGGCGGTTGAGTCGATAAAGCAAGCCCTACCGCAAAGTCTACTGGTGAACGGCTTCAATCCACTTACGTTGCTCCACTCCGCTCTAAGCTCCGGAGTTCATGAACTTTCGGACGAGCAATGCTTGGAGCTAGCGGGTAGCATTCGAGTCGTTCTGGTGGAGTTCGCTGAACGGCTCGGCCAAGCGATGAAGGACGAAAAAGAACTAAGCGAAGCGGTGAATCGCCTTGCGAATCCGAAAAAGGCCTAACCGCGCGTTCGAATCCGGACGCGCGAAGAGATCGCGCGCCGTTCAACGCGAACGTTGAGGCTGTAAAAAAACCTCTCCCCAAGGCAATTCCCGTCAGCGTCTGCGGAGCATAAAACGTTGTGTCTGGATCTCCAACGTACCTCGCAAAACATGGCCCGCTACAAACCGCAAGACCGCAACAGCCTGCTGCTGCCAGTCGTGTTGTCCGAACAAATCCTACCCGGCAGCTTTGCCTTCGCACTGGACTACCTCGTCGACAATGAACTCGACCT
>JANNUB010000413.1:0-11703 GCA_031394795.1 Ignavibacteriota bacterium
CGGGCGCTTGCTCCACTACGAATTGAAGCGCTGCGGCAATATCTTCGCTTCGGCAAGCTGTGCGCGCACACTCTCGCTCAGAGCATCGACAAGCTTGCGTACGAATTCGATGCGCGATTTGTCCGCGAGTCCGTTGTCGTCCAGCTTCAGCTCGCGGAACGCATACAGCTCGGCTACTTCCTTGAAGACCGCATCATGGTCGGCGTTGAAATCGTAGACGAGAATCTGCCCGAGGTTGCGACGGTTCTTTCCTCCTTCGGCTTCTTTGACTTTGAGCGATTTTTCGAGCGTCTCGTAGTCAATAATCCCTTTTTTCAGGAGCGTGAAGCCTATCTTGTCGGTAATATCAACAGGTGCCATTCCTTCGGACGAGAATTACCGATTACGTAATGTGTTGTTCAGCCGGTTGCTTCACGACCTCGTTCATCGCCGGGTTCTTCGGACGAACGGTTGCCGTTTCGGACGACACGATCGTCAGCGCGGTAAGCACTACCATGATGATCATCGAAATGATGACCTGGATATAATCAATTGCGTTCCGCATTTTGTATGACGTTTCTTTTTCGTAGTACTCGGCAAGCTGGAGCGCCGTATTTTTCACGGTTCCCGTCTCGGCGCCGGAGTGAAAGCGGGAGAGGGCCGTTTTCGTGAAGACGCCGCTCGCTTCAAACGCTTCCATGATGCCGGCTCCCTTCTGTGTCATGAGCGGCAGGGCAACGGTTTTGATCTGATGTTCCATGTACTTGTTGCCGCACGCTTCCGCTGCCATGCGGATCACTTCGATGTTTTCGCCGGCGCCGCTGTAGAGCGCGTAGAACACGCGGCAAAAAATTTCGATGCTGCTCTTGTGCAGCAGCGAGCCCATGATCGGCACTTTCCACACGTAACTGTCGAGGAGGAACCGGCCTTTTTCCGTCGTGAAGAATTTCACGGCAAGAACAACAGGTACCACCGTGGCAATGAGAATCATCGTTGCGTTCGCGATAATGAAATCACTCAACGCAAGCGTTGCCGATGTCATCGGCGGCAGATCAATGCCGAATTTTCTGAACAGACCCGCCGTGGCGGGGAAAATGTAGCCGACGTAGTACACCACCGCGCCAAACAACACCACGAGCGTCACCATCGGCATGATGAGTGCGCTTTTCAAATTCTTCTTGAACTCCGCCTGCCGCTCCAGGAACTTGGCTGTGCTGTCGTAGATGTCGGCCATGTTGCCGCTTTTCGAAGCAAGGCCGAGCATGTGCGCAGTGAAACGACCAAGGACGGCTTCGTGCTTTACGAACGCGCGTTCACTGTCTTTCCCCTGTTTGAGTTCCGTATTGATATCCTTGATGGTGTCGCGCAGAGTCTTGTTCTCTATGTCGTTCACCAGAAGCTGCATGATCTCGTTGAAGGGGAGCTTCTGGCGAATCAGGTCCGCGCTGACCCGGACAAACGTCACGATTTCCGTTGATGGCGGTTTGAGCTTGAACTCGAAAAGCCGTTTCTGCACGCGGAGGACGCGGTAGCCCATCTTCTGCAGCGCTTCTTCGACCTCGGCTTTCGTGAAGGCCTTTTGCTCGCCTGAAATCGGTTTCTCTGTTCCGCGCTGCACTTTGTATACCCATGTAGCGCGCGGTACGACGTTGAGCACGTTGAACTTTCGCGCCAACGCCATTTCTCCCGCTTTCTTCTTTGCTACCTTCAGCGATTCTGCCTCAAGCACACCCTGCAACGGCTTTCCATTCGCCGTTATCCCTTCTATTCTAAATTCAAGCATAGCGTTGTCCGTTCTTTTTAGGTGAGATGGACTCCACCTCCCAGGTAATTCTCTGGTAGGTGGAATCCATCTGCACTCATCATACATTCAAAAGGCAAACTCCCCCGCCGTTCTCACCATCGTTCTGCCAAAGTCCCCCACCCGGCAACAACGTCGCGAAAACAAGCGGGGGAGTTTGCCAATGACGCAACAAGCTGTTGCGCTAATTCAATGTTTGCACATACACACTGTCAGACCACACGTTGATCTGCATCTGGACCGGGTTTGTTCCGTCTCTCCCAGTCTCGCTCCCGGTTGCCGTTATCGTAACAAATGCATCGGTCGCGGTTGCGGGCTCGGGGGTGAGCACGAACTGACCATCTGCATTTGATGACTTTGTCGAAAGCTGCTGAAACCGCAAACCGTTGAACGAATAAGCGCCGCCTCCCATGTGCGAAGGCTTCCGGTAGTATTTTTGAACGGCAATCGCAAGATTCACCAAGTCATTTGAAAGAGCATCACGATTGGACGAGGATGCCTGATCCTTGAACAAGTCAACCCCGACCGCCATCATGATGCCGAGAATGACCACTCCAACCATTATGAGCAATAACTGTTGTGAACCCACGTTCTCCTTCCTTACATATGCTGAAAAAAAAAGGGCTTCCGCGTTGGCGGAAGCCTTTTTTACAACCGCTTAGTAAACAGTTGATGCGCCAGCGCTATCCGGATCCACGAACATCGCCATCGTGACCGTATCGGCACCGATCAATTCGTTACCGACACCGCGCAATGTAACGCTCGCGTTATTGCCTGCAACGGTGATCGAGTACCGGCCGTTCGCGTTGCTCGACTTCGAAGTCAGTTTCGCAAGACCTGCAGCGTTTGCTGTTAAACCGGTGAAAGAATTGCCGCCACCGCCGAGCGCTACGGGACGACGATAGAACTGCTGCGCGCGTGATGCAAGATTCACGAGATCGTTCGTGACTGCATCTCGGTTTGCCGTAACTGCACTATCGGCAAACATCGTAATACCGACTGCCACTGCGATACCGACAACGATAACGCCGAGAATGATGAGGAGAAGTTGTTGTTGACCCATGGTATAGCCCCTTTGTGATTGTTATTGGATGTTGTGTTTATTGGTTTTTGGTTTCTGCTTTTCATTCTCTGATTCATTCAACCCTCGTGCCAATCCCTACACCGCGCTTTCCTGCTCATTTTTTTCACTCCGACGATGTTCATGAAGAAAGTTTGACTCCATGAGGTCATTTTTTCCCGCCGAAATTTCTCTACTCAGTCCAGCGTAGTCGCGGAGACGACTTCGTCAACACTACTCAGTCCTTGTTTTGCAAGCTCAAGTCCGGTTCGTCGAAGAGTACGCATGCCGTCTTTGACGGCTGCGCGGTTGATCGCGTCGCTGTCAATTTTCTCTCCGCTGTTGATGATCGTCTCCCGGATCTCGGGCGTAACATAAAGAGTCTCATGTATCGCTCTTCGCCCTTTGAATCCACCGACACAGCTCGAACAGCCGACAGGCTCGAAGAGACGGAGCGACGAGAGATCTTCCTCCTGAAAGCCCGCGTTCAACAATCCCTTGCGGTTGAGGTCCTTGACCGGACGTTTGCACTTTTCGCACAGCTTGCGAACGAGACGCTGGGCAACGACGATGTTGAGCGCCTGTGCGATCAGGAACGGCTCGACGCCGATCTTGAACAAACGGGAAACAACGCTTGCTGCATCGTTGGTGTGCAATGTGGAGAATGTCAGGTGACCGGTGTTCGCGAGTTTGATCGCAATATCCGCAGTCGCACGGTCGCGGATCTCGCCGACCATCACGATGTCCGGATCGTGACGGAGAATAGCTCGGATCGCGTCATCGAAGGAGAGCTTGTGGTTCAGCTTTACCTGCCGCGCTCCCTCCAGCAAATACTCGACCGGATCTTCGACCGTAATTGTGCAGAGGGAAGGATTCATGACCGTGCGGAGAGCTGCAACGAGCGTTGTGCTCTTGCCGCTTCCCGTCGGACCAGTCACGATGACGATGCCATGCGGCTTGCTGATCGCAGCCTTGAACCGTTCGAGCGAGTAGGCGTCCAATCCAATCGCCTCGAGTGATACCGATGCGTGTGCATCCTTGAGAATACGAATGACCACCGACTCGAACTTGCCGGTCATTTCCTTTGAAATGATCGGAAGGACGGACATACGAAAGCGAATAAGCTGGTCGTCAACGTTCTTCTGCGCCTGACCGTCCTGGGCTGCCATGCGCTCGAAGCGGTCCAGCCCGAGTCCGCGTCCTTTCACAACAGCGATCACGGCCTCCGCCCGGGTATCCTCGATGGTGTACCACGACGTCAGCTCGCCGTCAATCCGGAAACTCACTTCGGTTCTGCGGGCAGCTTTCGGAACAATGTGAATATCGCTTGCCCCGGTGCGCACGGCGTCGGTGAAAATATTATTGACAAGGTTGACAAGCTGGCTGGAATCAATTTCACGCTCCAGCGCGCTATTCAATTCGGCATCATTCAATTCCAGGAACCCGTCGCCAACAGACGTAACGCCCGGCCCTGTTTGGTTTTTGTCGTTCGTGATCTGCTGCCACCATTCATCCCAATCGCTTTCCTTGAGATAGCAAAGCTCGTGCTTCGCATAGGGAAATGCGCGCGCAACCTCGCTTGCTTCCCGATCCGTGGGATTCGGCGTCGCTACGAGAATCTTGTCGAGTTGACCTTCTGCAGTCTCGAACGGCAGCACTTTGTGGCGCATGGCGAGCCGGTACGCCGGACCCGCCAAACCCTCGACCGCCTTCATGATCGTGAGATTGTCGAGCCGCCGCAGACTCCGCTCGTGCACATCCACAATGCGAAACGAATAGAATTGTGCAAGCTCGCGGGCAAGCACATCTTTGCTCACGGCAAACTCTTCTGCGAGGATTTCCGTGATGCGCCGCTTTTCGATCCCCTTTTGCTCTTGGATATACGTCGAAGCCTCGGTCGCAATCTTGTCGCTCAGAATTCTGTTGCGAACAAGATGTTCGAGAAACGCGGAGGCGTACTTCCTCCTCGGCGCCTCACCGGCGCTGCCGAATCTCAATTCAGGCTTTAGTTTATCTCCAACGATCGCCATAGCTGATTACGCGTTGATAGACGATTTGATCTGTTCAAGCGTGTTGATGATGTCGGCGACCGGTGAAGTCTTGCTGATAAAGTAGTCCACGGAGGAATCTTCGAGCGCTTCTTTCGCGTACGGATCATCGTACCCCGACATGAAAATGAACGGAATATCGCGGGCGCCCAGAAACTCTCGAACATAACTGTGGAAACGCACGCCATCGAGAGTCGGCATGAAGACGTCGGAGATGATGGCGTCAACGGCATTCTCCTCAAGAATTTCCCGCGCTTGTTTTCCATCGCGCGCGATGACCGGCGTATAGCCGTACCCCGTCAGCAGTACCTGCATCACTCCCAAAAAGTCTTCATTATCATCCGCGATAAGAATCTTCATGTTGCTCCTTGTGTCGGTAAGTCTGTCTACACACTTGCATCAGTGTTATCGGCGGGCTTAGGTGACAACATTAGGAGTCTGGCAGAGATGATGTTTGTCGGCGCGGATTGCGCCGGGGGAGGGACTATGCGCTATTGAATGAAGTTTTCCCCCTACGGGTCTACGACCTCGTAGAGGGTCGTAGACCTGCGGAGATCCAAGAGCAAGAGCACAATCACGGGCGCGTACTCAAGCACCAGAACCCAGGGAGAAAGCTGTTGCACAACAGGCGTCACGGACGCCAAGCTCGCTGTTCCAGCAAGAGCAAGCCCGCTGGAAACCGGAGAGAGAGGCAAAAGCACGACCAGCCACCCCATGTACCACGGATGCGCAACGGGCGAACAGAGAAGCACGAATAGCACGGCGAGAGCCGTCTTTTCATACAAGGGCTTCTTACTCAAGTACAGTAGAAACAAAGCTACCGCCAAGATGGCAAGGCACCAGAAGCGAGCTGTCTGATTATTCGAGACCAGAGGAAACACGACATTGAAAAGCGCGCCATTGAATGTCCAGTGCTTTGAGAAAACCGTAAGAGACTCAAGAGGACTTGCACCGAAAAAATACGGAATGAAGGAGATGATCACCACTGCCATCGGAATGAGAACTACCTTCGCTTTATTGATGAATGACCGTTCGTGCAAAAACAGAATCGGCAAGAGAACGACGGCAACCGGCTTAACTAACAACGACAATCCGAACAACAGAAGCGCAGCGACTCTGTTTTTTCTTTGATAGAACAGCAACCCGAACATGAGAAATGGAAATCCCAACGCGTCGAGATGAGCGTCGAGTGAAAACTGAAGGATGACGAGGGGATTGGCGGCATAGATCAACACCCGCCAGAGTGAGTACGCCGATTCCCTCATCAGCAATGCGAGTCCTATGACTGTCAGTATTTCCGCCAGGAAAATAAGGACCTTGATTCCCCAAACCTGGTCGCCGCTCAAATGGTAGCTGACATAGAACAACCACTGACTGAGCGGAAAATAGATCGTCTTCATATGTGGGTAGTTCACCAGCGAAGGGAGTCGCTCTGAATGGAGGAACTTCAGATGTTCATCAGTTGGAGCAAACTGGAAGGGATTGATGCCCGCCGCCTGTACACGCCCGTCCCACATGTACCGATAGACGTCGTCGGATGCGACCGGCTCCATCCAGAGAAAGCTGAATCGAACAGCAAATAGGACCATAAGAATGAGCGCGAGCATCCGATCCGACAATTCGGCGCGACTCGCAGCCCTTACAAGAAGCCAATACACGACAGACGAAGAGATAAAGATCGCAGTGTACGCGATGATAGGTGTGACTGCACGAAGATGCAGCGTCACGATCATCAGCGACAGGATCGCCGTGAGAATCAGAGTTTGACGGGAGAAATCTCGTTTCAACGGATGTTGGGTAATTGTCTAGTCTCAAGCCAAGCTTACCGAAAGTTATTGCCAAACTCAAGCCCGCGCGCATTTCCTACGCGCTGTTGAAGTGAGGCTTATCATTGTATCTTGACAATAGTTTCATAATATTAATGACAGATTCCTCGTCTTCCATTTTCTGCCCCCAAGCTTATCTCCGCGAATCCATACAATCACTTGAACACATAATTTAGGAACAGCATTATGCGTTTTGTCAGTCGCCTTTTTGTTGGCATGTTGGGCTTGAGTGGACTTTTGTGCCTCGCCGACCATTCAAGTGCACAGGTTGAGGACAACGGTCTGTACGACAACACCGCGCAGCTTGAGATCTATCCTCCAGGGTATTCGCCACGCCTTCCTCTTAGCTCGATTCAGACGATTACGACGTCCGACGGATTTGACAACTTCGACGCTGGGGTTAATTTCGCCGAGCAACACATGTCGGCCGATCCCAACAACCCTCGCCGGTTTGTGTTCGGCGCCAACGTATCCGGTAGTCCGGGCTCTGCGTGGAGGCACTCAGAAGACGGAGGAATTACGTGGGCGCTTCAGAATCCGCCGGGAACGAATAGCGGAGATCCCTATAGCGCATATGATAGCTTGGGCAACGTTTACATCCAATTTCTCAGCGGCAGCAACAACCCGGTGTGGAGATCAACCAACAACGGCGTAAGCTGGTTTGGCGGCATCCGATCCGCAACGGGGAGTGATAGAAACACTCTCGCCGTGGATCAAACAGGCGGACCGTACAGCGGCTATCTCTACGCAGGCGCCTGGAGCCCGAACGCCACATTCGCGCGCAGCACCAATAACGGCGCGTCGTTCACAGTCACTCTCTCGGCTCCCAATACTACGCCAGGCAATATGATCGCGGTCGGAGCGAACGTCCTTGGCGGGCAAAACGTGCAAGGCGGTTGTGTTTATTTCGTAACTATCACGGGATCAAATCCCGCACCCAGCGTTTACAATTTCTACCGCTCAACCGACGGCGGAGCGACACTCACACTCATGTCGAGCATAGACTCTGTTGGATATGTCGGTACGCTCAACACCGTGCAGCGCCTTACGATCAACAACGCACGAACGCGACCGTACCCGATGATTGCTGCCGATAACAGCTTTGGCCCTTATCGCGGTAGATTGTATCTTGTGTACGCAACGAACTTTCCGGCCGGCAACGGCAACAAACCTGATATCGTCATTCAATATTCTACCGATCAGGGAGCGACATGGTCGGCCCGGCAAAAGGTCAACGACAACCCGAACCCGGAGCTTACCAACGAGTGGTTCCCGGCGATCTGGTGCGACAAAAATACCGGACGGCTTTACGTCAAGTGGTACGACATGCGCAACGACCCGACGAACCAACGCG
Source organism: Ignavibacteriota bacterium (assembly GCA_031394795.1). Taxonomy (GTDB): domain Bacteria; phylum Bacteroidota; class Ignavibacteria; order UBA10030; family UBA6906; genus CAADGV01. Next base: position 8,069 of record JANNUB010000413.1, read on the forward strand.
CCTGGGTGTATGGCACGTACTCCGATGATGGCGGCGTGAGGTTTGCGCCAAACCAGAAACTCAGCAACACCGATTTCCCGTACCCGGGACTTCCATGCGCCCCGAACACGAATTGCTATCGTGGCGATTACGACGCCATTGTCAGCGCGGGGAATGTCGCAATGGCGGTTTGGACCGATTTCCGAAGCAACACATATCAAAACATGCTCTCATATTTTCCCGACTTTGCCCTGCTGGCGCGCGCGGCTCGAGACACATTGAAATTTACCGATAGTACGACAACGGTCATCACCGTTCCCGCCGTGAAACTCTATACTCATTCAGTGAAATTCTCCGCAACGGTTTCGCCGGCGGCGCCGTTCGTTCTCAGCTGGGTTGGTCGTGATTCACTCAATGCGTATCCGGATTCCGTGGTTTTGAAGATCAAGACGAACAGCGTTCCCGAAGGAAATTACACTGTTACGGTAACGGGACAAGGACCGGAAGGAACTCCTGTCCATCGCAGGACCATCCCGATTCGCGTCCAGCAAATTCCCAATGCCATCACGGTGCTCGCACCGAACGGGAGAGAGATTTGGGTCCAAACCCAGAACAAACAGATCCGATGGAGAAAATCGGGAGACGTCACCAACGTGAACATTGAATATTCGACCAACAATGGCGGCGATTGGACAACTGTCGGTGCAAGTGTTCCGGCAACCCAAGGCTCGATCAACTGGACAGTGCCCGCAACGCCTTCAACGCGAGCGCTTGTGAGAATTGCCTGGCTCGACAGTCTCTCTGTCGTTCGCGATCAAAGCGATACAACCTTCACGATCTCTGCTCCGACCCCTCTCATTGCCACGGCTCCGGAATCGCTCCGCGCAGTAGTTCAGCTCGGCAACACGGGATTCGACACATTGCGCATTTCGAATTCAGGCACACTGGCACTTAACTGGTCAACAATGGGAACGACGTGGGCAAATGCCCTGCAACCCAGCGGCTCTGTTCCCGCCGATTCCACGCGACGCGCCCCGATTCGCTTCACAACGACCGGACTCCTCGGCGGCACCTACTTTGGAAATCTCACGATCACGAGCAATGATGCATTCCGACCGACAGCAACTGTCCCGATACGTTTGACCGCCGTCGGCATTCCATTCGCGAATACATCGCGCGACTCAGTCAACTTCGCCGGAGTGTTGGTGGGAAGCGTTGACTCAGCAAAAGTAACCGTACGCAATACGGGGACAGACACGCTACGGGGAGTTACCCTAATTCGTCCAATAGGAAGGCTCACTACCACAACACCCAACATCAAAATCGCGCCCAACGACTCGACCCGAATCAACCTTCGCTTCGCACCGCTCGACACAATAACCTACACCGCGACGCTTCACATCATTTCCAACGACCCAAGCACGGAGCGAGACACATTGTTTGTCTATCTGCGCGGACGCGGTACGCCCACGACCTCGGTGCGCCTCGCGGCAGAGCCTGGCATTCCGAACCACTACATGCTCAAACAAAACTACCCCAATCCGTTCAACCCATCAACGAACATTCGGTTTGGGATCCCAAGCAACGGTTCGGGCGCCGAACACACAACGCTTATTGTCTTTGACGCGCTCGGACGCGAGGTCGCAACGTTGGTGAATGATCAACTCGCGGCTGGAACGTACAGTGCGACGTTTGAGACAAACGGTTTGTCAAGTGGAATCTACTTCTATCGCCTCACCTCAGGAAAATTCATTGAGACGAAGAAGGGGCAATTGTTGAAGTAAGCCTGACAGAAGTAAAACTGAAAAAGCCTCTCGAATGTTCGAGAGGCTTTTTGTTCTTGGTACTGCGCAATTGCTCCATCAATCCATCCATCCACTATTCCAGTACCACTGCCGTTCCGCTTGCGCTGACCATGAGCATACTGCCGTTCGATCCGATCGTCTCATAATCAAGATCAACTCCAATGACGGCGTTCCCACCCATCGTCTGCGCTTGCTGTGTCATCTCTGCAACAGCAATGTCCTTCGCTTTGCGGAGTTCCTGCTCGTAGGCCGCCGCCCGTCCGCCGATGATATCACGGATGCCCGCAAAGAAATCCTGAAAAATATTCGCGCCGAGAATTGCTTCGCCGCTCACAAGTCCGATGTAGCGGGAGATTTTCTTGCCTTCAACGGTATGTGTCGTCACGACCAACATATGTGTGTTTCTCCTTTTTGCTGTTACTGTGATTTCTTCTTAAAGATATTGTAAACGGCGAGCAACAGCATTGCTCCAATGGTCGCGCCGATGTAGCTTGCCGATTGTCCTTCCTGATACAGGTTCAACATTTGTCCGAGATACGTTGCGACAAGAGAACCTGCGATGCCGAGCAAAATCGTCATCACCCAGCCGCCGCCCTGTTTACCGGGCATAACGAACTTTGCAAGGGCCCCTGCAACAAGGCCGATGAGAATCGTTCCGAAAATTGACATGTGATGTGTTCCTTTCTGAGGCAAATGGAAATGAGCACAGGGGGCGGTGACCCCTACGCCGTTTGAAAGAACTTTTTGTAAAGTTTACGAACAACAACAAACAGCACGATCGCAACAACTGCTGCTGCGACAAGGGGAAGAAGAATTGCCAGCAACGAGAGAGCCGTCGCCCCCCCCGCCTCTGCAGTTGAGACGAGCGGATTGGCTGCGCCGCCGGTGGTCGCAGTGGATGTGAGGCGCGTGATGCCTGTAAAAGTTTGAATCAACCCTGCGACGCCTCCTCCGGCTATCAATGCAAGTGTCCAGTGGAGAAACGGACTGAACCCGACCATCGAAGATGCCATCGCAATTGCGCCCGCAACGACTGCAGCGGGAGTTGCGATCACATCCAACATGTGGTCAACCCACGGGATGTAGTAGCCGGCAATCTCGAATACAGTTGCCGCGCCAAATCCGATGAGCGCGGGCATCGTTCCTATCCACTCGAACCCGGACGAGAGATTCAAATGCCCGGTGTGCGACGCAATGCTCATTGCCAGCATCGGCACAAAGACGCGGAAGCCGCACGCCGCCGCGAGCGCGATGCCGACGAGCACACTAAGAATTGTTTCAGTTGTCATATTCACACTTGACTGAACCTATCGAGGAACGCCTTCTCGCTCTCACTAAGTTGCGCGACGCCGGCGGAGTCCAACTTTGCCATGATTCTGTCGTACTCGTTGCGATTCACTTCATGCAGCATTTCGCGCGGGATGCTCCTCCATTTGTCCACCTTCAACGTGCCGGCAACGCCGTCAATCTTCCTTACGATTGTTTGCTGAATCTTCGCCGAGCGCTTCAGTGATTTGATGTAAAGGAGTCCGCCAAGGAATCCTCCTAAATGGGCGAAGTGGGCAATCCCGTCGCCGCCGGCTGATCCGGCGCCGAACAGCGACATCGCGGTCATAAAGATCACCATCAGCCAGACTTGCACCGGCATCACACCCCAGATGTACACATTGTCGCGCGGCCAGAACAGCGTGTAGCCCATCATCACGCCGTACGTCGCTCCCGACGCGCCGATGATCCACGAGTTCGGATTGAAGATGAGCGTGAGCAGCGCGCCCACGACGCCGCTGATGAAGTACAAACCGAGAAAATGTTTACCGCCGAGTTCGTGCTCGAGCCGCGGTCCGAAGAAAA
>JANNUB010000041.1:0-3328 GCA_031394795.1 Ignavibacteriota bacterium
TCCGTTTTTCGCTATGATGTCGTTTGCACGCTTCCGCTCGAATTCAAGCTGTGCAATCCGCATCTCGATGCCGGTCATTTCCCGTTCGATGGTTTTTACCTCATCGGTGAACGACTTGAGCTGAATTGCGTCCCGCTGCAGGAGAGCCTCTTCGCCCAGCAGCCTCAGTGAATCGAGCTTCGCATTCTGCATCCCGTTTTCAGCTAACAGCGTTTCGATCTGGCTTTGCCTGCCGATGCTTCCGCCCTCGTCAAGACGCTTGCTCCCGCCCCGTGTAACGCCAACGCTCGCCGAGGATTCACCCTCGAGCGTGACACACCGAATGCCGGAGGAGCGCGACGAAACTGCTTTCGCCGTCGTCGCATCCTCAACCACCAGAATTCTGTCGAGCAGGAACCGGAACAAGGGCGCATGCGCTGCGCTGAACTTTGCAAAGTCCAGCGCCCATCCGTGAACGCCCATCTCGTCTGGCAAGGAATATGATGACTGAACGCGCGGCAGCCGGTCAAGACACACGAAGGCGGCTTTCCCTTTCTGTTCCTCCTTCAACAAGGAAATCCCCTGCTCCGCCTCTTCCACGGAATCGACAATGATGAGATTCACATACTCGCCAAGCGCCGATTCAATCGCGGCGGCATATCGTTCGTCTGCGTGAACCGCATCGGCTACCGTCAATCGCTGCGCAGTTTTCTTCCACTTTTCAGTCGATGAAAGAAATCGTACGCTCTCCGACAAACCTTCGCGGCTTTCGATCAAGCCCTTGAGAAAATCAATGCGCGCGTTACGGCGTTGCACTTCGCCGAGCAGCTGCATTTCCTCGCGCTGCAACGCATCGTGTTTCTCCGCGAGGCTTTTCTTCTCCTTCTCCGCATCGTAGTATTTCATCTCCGCTTCCGTGTATGAGCGGCGCAGGAGCTTGTCTTCTGCGCTGCCGTCATCGATCTCTTTCGCCAGCCGCGTCAGTTCCTTTTCGTACGATCGCTTTTCTTCTTCGGCGTGTGCAGCACGACCGCGCAGATTCTCCACCCGCCCCTTCCATCGGTCCTGCTCGGACTGTTTTTCTGCAATGCTGTGAACAAGCTCGATGGTTCTCTCGTTCAGCGCCGCAAGTTCAGCCTTCTTCACTTCGAGCTTCTGCAATGTTTCCGAAAGCTCAACGCGTCGTGATTCCAGGTCCTCTTCCCGCTGCTCTTGCCGGGCTATGATGTCCGAGATCGTTTTTTCCAATGCAGCGACAGATTCCTCAAGCCGGGTTTTTTCCGCCGAAAGGTCCTCTTTTTCCTTTTCGTATCGCACAATATTGTTCTGCAGCGCTTTCGTCCGCTCGGCAGCCACGAGGGTTTTCTGCTCGATGCGATTGATCGTTTCCATCTGCATGCTCACGTCGCGCTGGGATTCGGCCAGACGCTTCTCCACTTCCATCATTGAGGTGCGCAGCTCATCAAACCGTGCTTCGTCGTTCGAAAGACCGACGTCGATTTTCACGTTGTCCGACGCTGTCGCGGCGAGCTTTTCCTCCAGGGGCGTCAGCCTTCCGGCAAGCTGCGCGTATTCTCGCTCCATCAGATCAATTTCGAATGCACGGAGCTTCATCTTCAACTCATTGTACTGTTCCGCCTTCTTTGCCTGTCGTTCGAGAGAGCCGACGGCTTTGGTCAATTCGGAAACAATGTCGTTCACACGAATGAGATCCGCCTGCACCTGTTCGAGTTTGCGATATGCTGCTTTGCGGCGATGCTTGTACTTTGTCACTCCGGCTGCTTCTTCGAAGAGCCTCCTCCGCTCATCCGTCTTATCGCTCAAGATCGTCTCCACCATCTTCAGCTCGATCACGGAGTAGGCATCGGCGCCCATTCCCGTATCCATGAACAAATCGAGAATGTCCTTCAACCTGCAGGGAGCTTTGTTGAGCAAGTACTCGCTCTCGCCCGAGCGAAACAGCCGCCGTCCGATCGTTACTTGCGTGTACTCGGAAGGAAGGATGCCCTTGTTGTTCTCGATAACGAGCTGCGCTTCCGCCATGCCGAGCGCTTTGCGGTTCTTCGTTCCGTTGAAGATGACGTCCTCCATTTTCTCCGAACGAAGCGCGCTGTACCGCTGCTCGCCGAGCACCCAGCGTATCGCGTCGACAATATTCGTCTTGCCGCAGCCGTTCGGTCCGACGATGGCAGAAATGCCGCTGTCGAACGCGAGGTTCACCTTCTGGGCGAACGATTTGAAGCCGATGATTTCGAGTCTTGAGAGATACATTTATCGAGCGCGATGCGCCGCATCCTCATACAAAAAGCGCACGTTATCGAACGCTGAATGTGTTTGATCCAAATAGAAATAGATACCGAAACCTACGACGAGCAAAAAGAGAACGCCCACCGCGTAGACACGCGCGGGAGAGGAATCAAGGATAATCGCTACTCCTTTCAGGAATCTCATCAACACCCAGATGTGCAGCCCACCAAGCAACACTGCCGCGGGATAATAATAGATCGGGCTATCCATCAAGCGATACAAAATCATCCCGACGGGAACGAGCACCAACAAGGGTGGCGTTGACCACATTGTGGTTGCGTACGCGTGAAACGGAAAGATGCGCGCTTTGAAGAGCGGTGCGATAATCCAGAGCAGCAAGCTTATGAGCACGAGCATTGCAAAGAACACACCGGTAAACACAAGAACAAAGAGCTGCGGTGAACGAATAAGCGTGATGATCGTTTCTTTCAGATCGTCCGTCACCAACACATAGGTAAGAACATTGTCAAGCAGGATGCTCGTGCGGAAGTGATAGAACACACTTGACACAACGATCGCCATTGCCGCGGAGGCGATCAACCCTACAAGAGTACTGTGTGGAATCGTCACGATGCGCTGATCGCGCACGTCGGAGAAGAAGTTGTACGCATTTGCCACCGAGCGAGTCAGGCCGTCGCGGAATCGCCTGTCCGCATTGTACAGGTACGCCGTCCCGATCAACAACACCAGCCCCGACAGCACATACACAATAGGAGATGATGACGGGTTGCTGCCGGGTGGTATCGCGGAGAACCTGTCGCCACTGAACGCAGTTCGGACAGCGTCGAACGCGTAGCGTTTTTCCCGTGCATGGGAGACGAGACCGAGGGTATGCATCCACGGATTGCCCGTGTTGACGGTGAGCGCTGGACGGTCGCCGCGCCAATCATTGAATGCCCAGAGAAACGCGCCGTCAATATCCGACGCGCGGACGACATCAAAATGCTGAAGAAAGTATCGCGCCTGTGCCTGAAGGGAAAGCGGGTCGGCGTAACCATTATTATTGTCCGGCTGAACTTCGCTTCCCATCTTGACGATCATG
>JANNUB010000431.1:0-7221 GCA_031394795.1 Ignavibacteriota bacterium
CAAAGGCAGTAGCAGCATCATCTCTTCTGAAACTCACGCCTGCAATAATTTTCCCTGCTGTTACTTCAGACCTGTTGAATACCAATAACCCCCGATATGTGGTGCTCGAAGAACCATGGCCCATTACAACCGTACCATTGACATCACTGGTAATAGTACCGAGTCTGTACGCAGAATCTACCCTCACCATCGCAGAGTAATACACTACAGGTGATGCAGTAAAGGTTCGGTATGCACTTTGGCTGGAAGAGATTATCATTGGCAAATAGATTTTCTTGCCCAATCCCGATAAGAAATAACCCGAGTATGTTAACGCGCCGGTTCGCACTAAAATCGGACCAGGAAAAGTGGCTGTAGCGGTATTTACCCAGGTTCCGCCGCTAACATTATTATTTGCCACTGGATAAAATGGTGACAAAGTATCCAGAAAACTACAATCTGCCAGACCTCCGTCACGGTAATCAAATGTTTCTGTCCACAATCGTTGTGCACTTGCTCTCGAGAACATGAGGGAGACAAGCAGCGAGACAGCAAAGAATGATCTCATTTTAATTTCTCCATTGAAGTTGTTATTGATTTTGTTATTTGACAAGCGATAACTTCTTTATCATACTGAGGCTACCCGCCTTGAGCTTGTAGAGATAGACGCCGCTTGCATGCAGCGCGCCATCAAACCTCACTTTGTACGAGCCTGCATCCAGGTTTTCCGAAACAAGCGTGTTCACTTCTCTTCCAAGAAGGTCGTACACTTTGAGCGTCACAAAATCATTCTTCGGAATTGCAAACTCAATCGTCGTTGACGGGTTGAATGGGTTCGGATAATTCTGCGAGAGCGAAAACCCGTTCGGCAGCTCGCCTCCGCGAATCGGCTCGACACCCAACGTCAATCCAAAGATGAACATCGCGCCGAGCGACGTGTTGTTCGTTCCCATAGTATAGAGCGGGCTGCTCGTCGGGTACCGGAAATCGAATGGCAATTGGTCAACGCCATACGTTCCCCTTCCGCTGTCGGGACCGGCATACATTTCCTTTTTGTTTGCGGGCGGGATGGTCGTGTTCCAATAATCGAGCATGTACTGGATTTCATTGCGCGGTCCGTTGGTAAACGCTATAGCTTGTGTCGTGTTGGTCGGTCCATATCCATTGCGATTGATGAACACCTGCGCGAGGGAGTCGAAGTTCGGAATCGCACGCACTTGCCCCCGAGCCGTTGTAGGATATGCAGCAATCATCGCCGGATGCACGTAGAAATTGTTGTGATGAATATCTAACACTTGCGTTCCGGCGCCGAGCCACGGTTTTGTTTCGATGAAATTTTGTCCCAGCGTGTCATAGCCCACGAACTTCTGGTTCCAAAAGAGATTGTTCGTTACAAACGCCCGGAGCGCTTCGCCGATGCCGAACCGATCGACGACATTCACAACCGTGTTGTGATTGAATTTGAAATAGTTGATGACCCCTCCATCGTCCCGCGTCAATCTTCCCGTAAGGTTGTAATAGACGTTGTCTTCGACGATCACCGTGTCTAGCGGGTTGCCGCGATCGTCAAGCCCGCGCCCGTTTCCATCCGATGCTCGCTAAGATTCGAGAAGTAGTTTCTCTTGAGAAACACGTCGCACCATCGCGTGTCGAACCGGATCACCGCAGTCGCGTCGCGGTCGAAATGGCAATCGGCAAAATCAAGCCTCACGCTGTCAGCGCTGGTACGAACGTTATTCTGGAGCAAAGCCCCGCTCGCGCCGATTGAAGAGACATACAGCCCGCGCAGCTTCAATTCGGCGGATGGGGTGAAACAACGGGAAACATCCGTTCCCCCTGCACCGACTCCCGGACGAACAATCGGCTTTCTACCGGTACCATTCGCCGCACGAATCTGGAGGAGGAACTTGTTGTTTGCAATCGGCGCGGTCACGGCGTAAAACCCGTCGCGCTCCAACTCGTACCACGTATTCGGGTTGGCTCGCCGTCCGTTGCTATCTGCAACGATCGTGTTGTTCAGCGTGCCATTACCCGATGCAACCTGCACGACGCGTTCTTGCGCCGATGCATCGTTCACCGCAAAGCTGAGAATGCTCAGCGCTATCACCAGCGATGCGAACAGAAAGAAGAGAATGTGTTTCACAGCTTTCTCCTTATGAAGAAATGTGGATGAAGAAACTGTTGGAAAAGTGTGTTTCGTGAATCTCTGTTGTACGACAAATGATTGTAATAGGACTTGACCGCACCTCCTTTCAACTTCAGCCTCTATATGAGTTGATGTGATGAGATATATTGGTTTTCAGAATTTGTAGCGAACGCCGAAATCCATCGTCCACCCGAAGTATTCTTCCTGAGTTGGAAACTGTTCCGTTCTGATAAACGCCCCCTCGGGTAAATTGGATAAGTTGTTCACATTTGTCATGATGCTGAAATTGGAGAAGAGCTTATACTCTAAAGCGAGGTCCCAGCGAGTGAATGCTTTCGAATACCCGTCAAGCTCTTCGCGCAAGCCGACAGTTTGGAGCGCGTCGCCTTGGTAATTGAATGACACTCTACCGGAGAACGCGCCTTTCTCATAGCCCAGCGTCACGTTCGCGATTTGGTCCGCCTGACCCGGCATGCGCCCTTTCCTCACGCTGTCCGTAAACACGGTGTTGAACGGCGGTCGGGGATTGATGAACACGCCGAGGAACGGGAAGAATGTTTCCGAGCGCAGGCGCGTAAAATTCGCACTGAAGACGATTCCATCGAACGGGCTGGGAAACATCCTGAGATTTGTTTGGATTTCGATTTCGAAGCCATATACTTTCGTATCGTACGGCGTGTTCTCGGGCTTGACGAGCGTTTTGAGAAGTCCGCCGCTCCGCACACGGCTCCGGCGCAGATAGTCGATGTCGCGAAGCGTTTTATGAAAACCCCCAACACTTACCAAGCCATACGAGCCATAGAACGACAAGAACACATCATAGTTCCACGCACGCGTGTGCTTCAGGAATGGATCTCCTTCATCAATCACATTGTTGTCAACTCTCCTGAACGGCACTAAGTTGAAATAATCCGGGCGGGAAAGAGTTTTGGTAAACGCAAAACGCACATCCGCCCAATCGAGAAACTTGTACCGGACATGTACCATCGGCAGCACTTCATCCCAACTGCGTGAACCAAGAGTATCTTTCGCGTTTGTCAAATACTCGTCTCCATTTGCATCCTCCAACACATCCCCGAAAATGTTATTGTAGCGCGTCATCGTTTTTTCGTAGCGGAAGCCGGGGAGAATCATGATCGAAGGGCCGAGGTTGATTTCCGTCATCACGTAACAGGCGTACACCGTTTCGTTCGCCTTGTAATCTTCCAAGTCCCTGAGCACGTCCTTCTTGTACTCACTTCGGAATTCGTTCAGGAATGCGTTGAGCTTTGCAACCGAGAGCGGAAGCGCCGGACCAAGTCCGAATCTGCCCTTGAGAAACTCGTCGTGCCTGTAACCTTCGTCGTAATAGTTGCTGATCAATATGTTGTTGTCGTTGCGATTATCAATCCGCCAGCGGTCGGGAAACCTGCGAGCGAGACTGTGCATCGTTTGCGACTGTGTTTCAAAATATTCTTTGTTGACGTCCCGCCGTTTGTCGCGGAGCTTTGCGCCGAATGAAACGTTGAACGTGATGTCGTCCGTGAGTGGGACCGGCAAACTGAAATCAGCCTGCGCGGTAAAATCTTTATCCGTCGTCCGTTCACTCGAGTAGAAATCAAACAGGAACGATGTCTTGCCGGTATCGTTGCGGGCTGTCGCCGGAACTTCGTTCGGTCCGTCGTTCGGCTCCAACCCGCGTATGTATGCGCCTTTTTCTTGAAACTGAGAGTCGTGGAGAAATGGAGTGTTCTGCTTGGAGAGTGAATACGACGTTTGCCATCGTACTTCGAGGAGATCGAAGTGGTGTTTACCGCTGAGGGAGTTTGTGAAAAGGTCCGTGTTGATTTCTGCCGTCCTCAGCCAATACTCGACAAACGCGGCATCAACGCGATAGCGCTTCCGTCGCCGCGTTTCATCGCGGTCAGTCCTGCTGTAGAGACTGCTCAACAGGAATTCATGATTGTCGAGCCGATAGTCCACGACGGCATTTCCGCCGAAACGATTGCGCGTCTCGATCTTGTCGTACAGGTTGAGGTTTGTGAGAGCGAGAAGAAGATCACCTTCGGGAGTTACACCGCCGTAGTTGTAGCTTCCACTCAGGTTGTCCGATCCCCGGTTTGCGCGTTGCCAGTTTCCCGTGAGCAAGACTCCCAGCGCACTCTCACTGAACCTGTCGGCGGCGGTAAAGCTGCCGCGAAAGTTGCCGTAGTCCTTATTCAAATTGTTGTAGCCTCCCAATGCGCTAACGCCGTAGCGAGGTCCTTCATCGGCTTTCTTGACGGCGAAGTTGACCGTTCCGCCAATCGCATCGCCATCCTGATCGGGCGTTGCAAATTTCACAACCTCAATGCCCGCGAGGATGTCGGTCGAAATCATGCTGAGGTCAACAGAGCGGTTTTGCGGGTCAGTCGCAGGAATGCGTTGCCCATTCACCGTGATGGAATTGAATTTCGGCGCGAGTCCGCGAATAATCACCCCCGCGCCTTCGCCTGCATCACGCGCAATCGAAACACCAGGCAAGCGTCCGATGGATTCAGCAGCATTTTGATCGGGCAACTCTTGAATCTTATCTTTCGAAACGACGTTCACGATTTTGTTCGAGGTGATTTGCTTGTTGATCGCCGCCTGCTGTCCCTGCAATTGCGCAGTAACCACAACTTCTTCTCCCTCAATCGCCGCCGACTTGAGCCGAAGGTCAACAGTCGTCATCTTGTCCACTTCGATCATTACTTCGCGTTCTACAGATTCGTAACCGACATAACGAAACACGAGCGTTGTCTTCCCCTCCGACAACTGCGAAAGCCTGAAGCGACCCTCGTCATTCGTGTTCGTTCCGTTCGTCGTGTTTTTCACCATCACGACAACACCCCAAAGCGGAGAGCCATCCGCCAAATCCACAACTCGCCCAGCGACACTTCCCTTTCCTTCCGCTGATGCGCTTCGTGCGAGCGTCATCACGAAGGCAAGCATCAACGAAATCAGTAGAACTGATATTTTTCTCTTACCTCGCTTTTCCGCAATTGATCTTCTCGTACTCATAATTTCATCACTTCAAAAATCGAGTTGCTGAACCTAGTTTGCAACTATATAAAACATACTAAATATACTTGCCATATACATAATACGACTCGTTTTTGGCAATGTCAAGAACTATCTGCTATCATCCCACGAAGATTAGTCCATCGGTGGATTTGTTCATTACCTATCATTGCAGACACGTTTCATCACGACAATTCTTTACCGTTGAATCCTCGCGGAGCCGCCGTTCGCAAACGCGCGTACTTGATCCACCGTCGCCATCGTCGTGTCGCCGGGAAATGTCGTGAGCAGCGCGCCGTGCGCCCATCCCAATTTCACTGCTTCGTCGGGCGATTCACCGGAAAGCAAGCCGTAAAAAAAACCGCTCGCGAACCCGTCGCCGCCCCCGACGCGATCCAGTACGTCGAGTTCACATGTCGGCGAACAATAGGTTTTGCCGTCAATCCATGCAACAGCGCCCCAGTTGTGCCGGTTTGTTGAATGCACTTCGCGCAGGGTCGTTGCGACAGCTTTGACATGTGGGTATTTCGTTTTCACATCATCCATCATCGCGAAGAATGCGGTCGGATCAAGTTTTGATTTACTCTTCACTTCAGGACCGGGAATGCCCAAACCTTTTTGCAAATCCTCTTCGTTACCGACGAGCACGTCAACGTTTTCGACGATGCGCGCAATCACCTCGACTGCCTTTTGCTGTCCGCCCCAGATACTCCAAAGCTTCTCGCGAAAGTTCAAATCGAAGCTGGTGACCGCACCGGCTTTCTTTGCCGCCTTCATCGCTTCGATGATCAGCTCGCCCGTCATTGCCGAGAGAGCGGCGAAGATGCCGCCGCTGTGAAACCAGCGAACGCCTCCTCCAAAGATCGCGCCCCAATCGAAATCACCCGGCTTCAGAAGCGCGGCGGCTTCGTTGCACCGGTTGTAAAACACGACAGGCGCGCGCACTCCCTGCCCGCGATCGCTGTACACTGCCGCCATGTTCGGACCGTTGACGCCGTTATGTTTGAAGCGTTTGTAGAATGGTTTCACTCCCATCGCCTTCACGCGCTCCGCGATCAAATCGCCGATGGGATAGTCAACCATCGCGGTGACGATCGCCGTGTTCAATCGAAAGCAATCCGCGCTGTTCGCCGCGGTGTTGAACTCGCCGCCGCTCACGTGAATCCGGCACTTCGTCGCTTTGCGAAACGGAATGATGCCGGGATCAAGACGGTGAACCAATGCGCCTAACGAAACCAAATCCAAAGCGCCATCTTTTCTGATATTCAACGCGTTACTCATTTATTTTCCCGTGACTTCTTTTGTGGAATAATTATTGGGCAAACTCTCTTAAGCAGATTCACCCAGCCTGTACAACACTTGCCCTGCATTCTCAACGACGAGCAAATCATCATCCTGCTTCGCGCGCCAATACTCAACATTGATTGAACGCGGATCGCGGTAACCGAGATTGATTCGCCGGCACGCTTCTTCGGGAATCGAAGTCGCGAGCGTCACCGTCACCCGCGGTTGTTCGACGCCGTCGTTGAACGTACCGATGCCTTTGACGTTGGTCGAGTGGGCGAGAATCAAACCCGAATACGATTTGTATTTCTCCCACTGTTTCAAAAAATATTCCGGCACATGGTAGCCGACCTTTTCGATTTCTTTTCCGTGCGTGTACGACACTTCGGAAATATGGGGCGCGTAAATAATGACCTCGCCGCCGTCGGCAATAATCGGCTCGTGTTTGTACATCACCTTGCCCGCAACCCATATATCGTCGTAAATGCTTGGCGCAATTCCGAGGACGCTCTTCACCGGTTTGGCGCGGTACGCGATGTGAAGTTTCTTCGAGCTGTCCGCCGCTTTGTCCCACGCTTCTTCAGGCAAGCCGATATACAAGCACGCGAGTTTTTTCTGATCAACGGTAAACGCAAAACAGAGTTTGGAAATATTCAAAAACTCCGCCCCGCGATTGATGATGCGCCGGACCGGCGTATCCTTCACTCCGTTCACGACAAGATTCGTAATCACCGCGCCAATCCAATGAAACGTCTCGATGATTTCGACGCCGCCGATGCCGGGGAAGAAAT
>JANNUB010000057.1:0-1612 GCA_031394795.1 Ignavibacteriota bacterium
CGGAGCCGATCATTTTTTTCACCAACGCCTCCATGTCATTCGGAAAATTGCCTCACGCTGGTTGCCAGACCCGAATTGACTGCGTTTTGCACCTACCGGCTATCCAAGACAAGACAACCGTAGCCGGGAAGCTGTTCCTGAAAATGTGAACGGGTTCATAGCCTTGAGTAAAGCTGCGCCGCATACTGGCTCGCATAATAATGAATGTATTGCATTAATTGGCGCGTCGAGACCTGTGTTAAACGTTATTCCCCTCTTTAGTAATCTCCTACCGTCGCAACTCGACAGTATCGGTGCGCATATGAAAATGCGGGCTGTCGAAAAGGGCGAGGTCATCCTGCGCCAAGGGGATGTTGCCGACTCGATCTACATTATCGTGGCCGGGCAGGTGAAGGTATACATGTCCGACGAACACGAGCCGCATCGGGAAGTCATCATCAGTACGATAGGTTCCGGAGATTTCTTCGGTGAGATACCTCTGTTTGATCAGGAGCCGAGAAGCGCGAGTGTGGCTGCTCTGGAACGCACGCATGTACAAACACTGTCCTACGTCGCGTTTCAAAAAGTGATTGAGCAATCGCCCGATATTGCCCGCAAATTGATGGCCACCATGGCGGCACGACTGCGCCATGCCGACCGGCAGATAGGCACGCTGGCACTGATGAACATATCAAGCCGCGTATCGCGCACGTTGCTGGAGTTGGCGATCATGTCGAATGGCCATCGCGTTGTGGGTGAGCCTTTCACCCAAAAGGACCTGGCGGGTATGGTCGGCGCTTCGCGCGAAATGGTCAATCGCACGTTGAAAGCTCTTACAGACAAAGGCTATATTGCGGTCCAACGCAAATCCATCACGATACTTAACGAAAACCTGCCGGTCGGCTATTAGTCACGCTGAATTTTCCGGTCGTAAGTAAAAGGCTAGGACGACTCTGCTGATATCAAGTTCACCAGACTACGGGATGCCTGTCGACCAATGACAGTTTATTGCCCAACGAAAAAGCCCGCAAAATCGCGGGCTTTTTCGTTGGTTCGCCTCAGGTCAAATTACTTATATTTGACACTGCAACCATAAGGCGTCGTCGTCGGCGTCGACACCGGCTTTCCAGCCTTGGATTCATCAAGTGCGGCGACAAGATAGTTTTTTGCGATCTTGATGTCAGCAAGATTGGTTGATCGTTTGTCATCGATTGCGCCGGCATAGACCAGCATACCGGCAGGATTGATGACGTACATGTGTGGCGTCGTTTTGGCTGAATATTCCAGTCCGACTTTGCCGTCAGCATCGATCATGTAGGAGTCGGGCGATGCCTTTTTCTCGGCGAGATATGTCTTCAGCTTATCGCCGCTCATGAAATCCTGGTGACCGGGATTCGTTGAGTTGATAGACAACCAGACCGTGTCCTTGGCGTCATAGCGGGACTGAAGACCGGGCATGTTGCCGCTATCGTAGTGCTTGACGACAAACGGACAGTTCGGATTGTGCCATTCCAATACGACATGCTTGCCTTTGAAATCCGCCAACTTGACGGCTTTGCCATTCAAGTCGGTTAACTGAAAATCTGGCGCAACTTTGCCAATGGTGGCTGATGCATTTGCCCCGCCCGAGGTG
>JANNUB010000496.1:0-7987 GCA_031394795.1 Ignavibacteriota bacterium
GTTCGCGGGCGGCTACGCGGTTGCATATTTCTTTAGGAGACAATGGACATGAACGCACCATTTTTTAAATTCGACTACTTCGGTGAGGAAACAAGTCTTATCGTGGCATTCATCATCGGCATCGGGTTCGGATTTTTTCTCGAGCGCGCAGGGTTCGGCAGTGGAAAGAAACTCGCCGCGCAATTTTATTTCGCCGACATGACGGTTTTCAAAGTGATGTTCACTTCAATCGTGACCGCAATGGTCGGATTGTTCTGGCTCTCCGTGTTCGGTTTCGTGGACCTCTCGTTGGTTTATGTCAGCAACACGTATCTCGTTCCGCAAATCGTCGGCGGGTTGATTCTCGGCGTCGGTTTCGTCATCGGCGGCTATTGTCCCGGCACGTCGTGCGTCGCCGCTTCGACGGGACGATATGACGGCATGGTGTATCTCGTAGGAATCGTTGCCGGCATTATCGTCTTTGGCGAAGCATATCCGCTGCTCAAAGATTTCTATTCATCAACCCCAATGGGAAAAGTTACGCTGCCTGAACTTTTCGGCGTGTCGTATGGGCTTGTCGTGTTCCTTGTTGTGCTGATGGCGCTTGGGGGATTTGTTGGAGCGGAATGGGTTGAGAAGAAATTCGCCGTCAAGGCAAAAGGAGTGGGACAATGAAAGCGCTGCCGACAAAACTTTCACTCAATCAAAAGCTCGCGCTCATTGTTGGCGCCCTCGGCTTCCTCGCCGTCTTCGCCGGAAGTCCTTACAAAGGAAACACCGCGACGATGAACGTAAGAGAGCTTGGGCTTCTCGTCGGGAAAGAGACAGACCATATCCCTGTTGACGAGCTTGCCGACTGGATTATCAAAGGTAAGGCGGACTATCGGCTCATCGATGTCCGCAGCTCGAAAGAGTTCGAAGAGTACCATATTCCCACGTCCGAAAACATTCCTGTCGGTTCGCTGTTCGACGCGGGATTGATGCGGAATGAAAAACTCATTCTCTATTCCGAAGGGGGCATTCACGCGGCGCAGGCGTGGTTCCTGCTCAAGGCACAACGCTACAACAAGGCGTACATCTTGAGAGATGGACTTGCAGAATGGAAAGAGCGGATTCTTTTTCCCTCGATTGCTGAGAACGCATCGGCGGAAGAGCAAACCGCATTTGAAAAGAGAAAAGCCGTGAGCGCATTCTTCGGAGGAACGCCTCAGACCGGAACAAACGATTCCAAGTCAACGCCGCAGATCGCGATGCCGAAGTTGGAAATGCCGTCGGCATCTGCCGCTCCGGGCGGTGCGCCAAAAAAGAAAAAGAAAGAAGGATGTTGACGACGGTTTCGCTTCGTTCTCCAGCGTGCGTCAGGTTCGCGAGGGACCGCGCACACGACAATTCATTCTTATCTCCATTTAACGCTGACGGCAATCCTCTCGCATTGCATCGTCACAGAATAGGATAGATGACTTATGCTGAAACGGTTTTCTCCATTGGACAAGAATCACACTCTTTGCTTCACGTGCGGGAAATAGAAACTCGCACGAACTACAATCACCTCATAACATTCCAAAGGATACATATGAACTACAGAAAACACATTGCCCCGGTCATCGTGCTTATGCTCGTTGTTGCAACAGCATTTGCCACCCACGGCACGCGCATGATTGGCTTCGACGTCAAATCTATCGGTCGTGGCGGCACGAGCTTCGGCTTCTTCGATAATGCGTCGCTGATGTTTACCAATCCTGCGGGCATTTCGTTTTTGAACGAATCGCGCCTCGACGGAAATTTTTCGCTGATGGTGCCGGGCTTGAATTTCACGAACGAACACAACAACGCGAAAGGAAAAACCAACTACTTCCCCATCGTCAACGCGGGGTTCATCAACAAATCTGCAAGCGATTTCACGTGGGGCGTTGGCGCATTCACGCAAGGCGGCATGGGTGCGGATTTCAATTTGAATCACAACTTGTTTCGCGACCAGAACGGAAATTTCGTTCAGCAGGAATATCATTCCAAACTCGCGGTGATGCAAGGCGGACTGAGCGCGTCATACAAACTGACGGAGAAAGTTTCCATCGGCGCGAGCGCACACGCGGTGTACAGCATGTTGGATTTCAGAATGCCGTACAGTCTCGCGCCATCCATCATGAAGGGCGTTGCCAATCCGCAGAATGGCATGACGTTCGGCGACCTGTTTGCCGCGCCGCCGCAAGTCGGCGGTTTCGGTTACACGGAAGTAACAGCCGCAGCCGCGATGAACGATTTGAAAGCGCTTGGCTTCAATGGTAAAGCGGGTCTCGCGTGGAACGCAAACGAAAACGTTACGCTCGGCGTCAGCTATACTTCTCCATCTTCGCTTACGTATAAAAACGGCAAAGCAAAAATGGACATGACCGCGCAGTTCAACGATGCGTTCGGCAAAGCGATGCAAGGCGTAATGCAGCAGAATCCGACGTGGACACAGGCGCAAGCGCAGCAAGCCGTGATGGGAATGTTCGGGCAAATGGGTATTGATATGACCAAAGGCGTTGTTGCGGATTACGACTTGGAAGCGAAGCTGAAATTTCCGCAATCGGTCGGCTTCGGCGGCATGTTCAAGCTGTCGGACAAAGCTCGACTCGGTTTTGATTTCGAATGGATTAATTGGGAGAACGCGTTCGACAAGATGGCGATTACACTGAAGAACGGCAGCAGCACGAACATCAACACGATGCTCGGCGGCAGCTCGGTGACGGTGGACTTTCCATTGAATTGGGAAGATTCGTACAACGTTCGCATTGGCGCAGAGGTCGACGCGAGCGACGCGTTCACGTTCCGTCTCGGCGGGGCGTTCGGCTCAAACCCTGTTGCGAATTCAACCGTGTTTCCCGTTTTTCCTGCAATCGTGGAGAATCACTTTACCGCGGGCGTGAGCTACAAACTCTCGCCGACGTTCGCCGTGAACGCCGCGTACGAGCTTGCGTTCAACAATGAGCAGAAATCATTGAGCCAAAATCTTGTCGCGCAAGAATACAATAACAGTATCAGCGAGCTGAAGGAAAATATTTTCCATCTTTCGTTTTCGTGGTTAATGCCGTAGGCTGAGAAAATTCTTATCTTGAGGGCGAGGCTCGTTTCTTCTTTTCGAGAGTGAGTCTCGCCTTTCTCTTCCATAGGAGGACAACATGAAGAGGTCGTTCGCACTTGTAATCTGCGCTGCACAGTTCTCTTTTCCTCTCACGGCATCAGCGCAGAGCATGTCCGACACAAGCCATGTTCTTTCGAATCTTCAACAAAGTCGCTCGGCAACGAAGGAACTGCTCTCAACTCTTCGAACTCTGCTTGCGAAGGAACTTTCCCGGGGCGGAGCAGTCGGTGCAATTAATATCTGCGCGGATAGTGCACAAACTATGGGGGAGCGAATTCAAGATCGGCATGGTCTCTCCATTCGTCGAGTCAGTGAGAAGTGGAGAAACCCGAAAAACAAACCCGACACGTACGAATCCGAACAGCTCAAGATGCTCGCCGACTTGCACGCGAAGAAAGGCCTGACTGACACCCTCGAAGTGTACGGCATCGTGAAGGAAGATTCCGTTCAGGTGTTTCGCTACATGAGACCGATTCTCATTAGCGAGATGTGTTTGAGCTGCCACGGCAGCAGCGAGAAAATGAAAGATTTGATTTACAGCGTCGTTCGTTCGCGCTACCCGAACGACAAGGCTGTTGATTACAAAGCGGGTGAGCTTCGTGGGGCGGTGAGTGTTAGAATCAAGATAAAAGCAAGATGAGGCGCCCACCTCTCACTATGGTGATTGGCGCATGATGTCACGAACGGGAACTTCGAAATAGAACCGATTGCATATGACCATGTGATTCTTCGATTTAACTGGACTTTGTTATAAATCATCATATATTACAATTGGTAGCTTTAACGATTGAGTTTTCATGTTCCGAGCAACAAAAAATATCGCCTTCGTTCTGCTAGGGTTCTTCCTTACTACGGTTGCAGGGGCAACGAGCATCAGCACACCGCCGCCGTTGAAGGAACGACCCGCGAAATCGGAGCTGAGTACGAATTTTGGCGCGTCGAACGAGGCAACCAAGCAAACGTACACGCAGGGACACCAGATTCTGCCAGCAAAGCAGTTCTCGCCAACGACTGTGATTGCTTTTCGGGTACAATACACTCACTCAACCATCGAGTATTACTTCCTCTTTAATTCTCAACCGACTTTTTTCCACCCCGCACTTTATTATTCTTCCCGCTGCAACAAAGCTCCTCCTGCGATTTAAGTTCCTTTCACATTCATAACAACTTCTGCTGAAGAATTCGGCAGGGTGTTCGTTCATTACAATGGCATCAGCACGTTGGAAGGGGGGCGCGCTTGCTTCTCTCTCTCACGTCAGTCCATTCGCGAGAGAAGAAGCAATGTTTTCTTTCCCCCTAAAAAACGAAGTGCTGACGCGACAAATATTTCATCCATACGGAGGAGGATACAGCAATGGCACACGTTCAACATAAACCCGAACATGCAACAAGCAAAAAAGATTTCGTAGTCGTTCAAGCGGACAAAGCAACTCGGCAGGAGATGACGTCACCATCACGAAGCGAAGAAAGCAGAATCAAGACTGCATCTCCACAATCATCCGACCAATCGGAAGGATTTGAGATCGCTGGATTTCCCTGGCAATTCGGATTCGTGATGGCAGTAATTGCCGCGGGTCTTCTCGGCATGATACTCAAGCTCGCAGGGCTTATCTGACATTCAGTGAAATCAGCGTGGGTGGCTCATGCCAAGGCTCGCTGCAGCCGGGTTATTCTAATATGAAGCGGAATGGATTTGTGTAATGGGAAGTTTTGAGAAGTTCAAACAATACTTGATAGGGAAAGATCATGAAGAGGTCTCGTGGCTGTTCTATTTCGTTGTGAGTTGCATCGTGTCCGGTGCTCTGGGCATCATTGTAAAATTGATACGTCTTTTCTGATGATTATCTCACGACATCGCCAATCAACGAAAACGAAGGAGGTATATCATGTCGAACATAAATCAATAGTTTTCAATGCATGTACGCACACGGAATCCATCAAGATGAAATTCAGAGATTTCGAGCGGCTTGCGAAGCCCATGATTGCGGATCTTGCTGAATCGGCTCACAATAATGTCACAGAACCGATCACATAACTTTCAAGGAGAACACCATGACTACTTCAGCGCTCACAACAATGATCGTCGCGTGGAGCGTGATCCTATTTCTCGCAAGTTATTTTCTTGTAAAGGTCATTCGAAAAGATAAAGAGGCAAAACAGAAGTCGCAGCCTGATAATCAATAGAACACTCTGCTTGAAACACGTGTCTTGGCAGTGATTGCGGCGGGCGTTCTCGGCAGAATTGCAT
Organism: Ignavibacteriota bacterium; assembly: GCA_031394795.1. Classification (GTDB taxonomy): domain Bacteria; phylum Bacteroidota; class Ignavibacteria; order UBA10030; family UBA6906; genus CAADGV01. The sequence continues at coordinate 5,352 of JANNUB010000496.1, forward strand.
TCGCACGGCAGTTGTTTACGTGCGAGACTCAACGTATATTTTTCATGATTGTAACAGAGAAAGCGGGTATCATGTCTCAGATTTCCACAGGGCAGTTGGAAGCCCAGATTAGCGAAGCGATGATCAAGTTCGAAATCGAACACATGGGGCGCGGACCGAAACGCGCACGCACATACATCCTTGACGAGATGATTGTCGTGCGGCTTGAGGGTGTTCTTACGCCCGCCGAACATCAGCTTGCAAAGGATCCGGAAGGCGTGAGGCTCATTAAGCAAATGCGCCAAAGCCTGATCGAGAGTTCAAGGACGAAGCTGAAAGCGATTATCCGCGACATTACGAAACTCGAAGTCAACAGTATGCATGCAGACATTAGTGCGAGAACGGGTGAGCGCATTTTGGTTTTCACGCTCAAGAACAATGAGTGAACGATTTCGATTTCTCTTGACATCCCCATGCAACATTTCGTACATTGAGAGTGAGCAAGAATATATTAGGTAGACAAGTGACGGAACAATCCCTGAAGCAGCAATAGCAGGGAAGGTTCGGTGAACGGTAAACCGATAGTCATCGCGAAAGCGGTGGTTATCGGTTTTTTTATTTTATGGAGCGATTTCAGGTCTGCGACAGTATTCACAGCACGGCAGAACCGCAACCAAAGAAAAACTGAACCACAGATTACACGGATTTCCACAGATTGTTTTTTATGAATTCGATTCGACTAACATTCTACCTTTGCTTTGAAGTCTAATCTGTGATAATCTGTGGTTTGCGGTTCGCTTCTGAAACATGATAGACCATTATCAATTCATTAACCAAACATTAGGGAGGTTCCATGGCGCAGGCTGATTGTAAAACCTCGGCGGCGGAAGTCGAACGGATCGTGTACCGCTTCTTAATACATCATGTTGGAGAGAATCCCAAAGAGATGAAAGTGGAAATGACCGAAGACATGATCGCTGTGCTGATAAAAAGTCCCATGCCGCCCGCCGAGAGAGAGTTGCTGGAGAGATATGGAACTGAGGCTGAATCCTTTCAGCGATTTCGAGAAACCTTATTCCGCAAGTCAGAACATATTTTGCGGGAACGGCTTTCAGACTTTCTCCAGCGTCCGATAAAGCAATTTCACTACATCTTCGGACCGCAAGCGGACAGTATGAGCATCATCATGTATCTTGAGCCGCTTCCAGATAAGAAAGGAGCGATGAGCAATGACCTTGACAACAAGAATGCAATGTAACGTATGCGCCTCGGCGATGGTGTACTTTCAGCGACGAGGAAGCAGTGCGGGAGAATGGCTGTGCCCTGTGTGCGGCACAAGGCAGAGAGTGATGTTAGGAGAACGAAATGAAGAAGCAGGAAACATCACGAACGTGCCGCCGTCCCAACCGCGGCATCACTTCGTTTGAAGTAGTGCATCATGTTGAAACGAACTGACAAAGCTGGAGAAAGGAGAATGTTACCATGTTGACGAAGCAAAAAATCACAGAACTCCATAACAGGCTGAATAGAATGGAGCCTGCGCTGCGGTATCGAGCGGCGCTTGTCCGAAGGACTCTCGACGAGTCGAGTCGTCGACCTTACGGAGAAGCAACGTATCCGCGCAAGCGGTTGTACAGCCAGCGCGCATTAGAGCACTTCAAAAGAATTCTGCTCACGAAGCGTGAAGAAGCGCTCAGTCACTTGCGCGAGTATCAGGAATCTACAAAACTTCTTGAGACGAATGAGCCGTCTATCGGGTCGCACCACCATGTCGTCAGCTTTTTGGATCGTTCATTGGATGCTGTGAACAGAGAAGAAACCGTCGTCATGATGAACCGACAGGCGAGGTTTCTTGGCAACATTGATGATGCGCTCAGGCGCATCGAGGAAGGAAAGTACGGAGTGTGCGTCGCGTGCAATCGGCTCATCGTGAAAAGCAGGCTCGAGGCGGTTCCGCACACACAGCACTGCGTTCCGTGCAAAGGCGGAGGAACAGGTCTACGACCTCGTAGAGGAATCACTCGCCGTGCGGCATAAGCTCACGCCTCATGGCGACAATGCTGTTCATCAAACAGAAAGGAAATGAAAATGAAAACCATTCGAACAATTTTGTTCCCAACGGATTTTTCCCAAAGCTCGATGTATGCTTGGAGACATGCGCTCCTCCACGCGAAGAACCATAAAGCAAAACTGATTCTCCTGCACGTCGTCCATCGGATGCCGAAAGATTACCAGTTTTTAGTTGTAGCCATGACGCCCGCTCAAATCTATGAGGCGATGAAGGAGACCGCAGAAGAGAAGATGACTCGGATGGTAAAGGCAGCCGCACGGGCTGGTATCACGTGCGCGATGCAGATTCGGGACGGCGCACCCTTTGTTCAGATTATTCGCTGCGCGAGGAAGGTGAAGGCGGATATGATTGTCATGGGAAGTCACGGACGCACGGGGCTGGCGCAAGTGTTGCTTGGCAGTGTAGCGGAAAAAGTGGTGCGCAAAGCTCCGTGCTCTGTTCTGGTCGTCAAGCATCCAGCGCAAAAATTTCGGATGCCGTGACTTCAAGATTGCGCAATAGGTGATGTTACGCAAAACGAAAGATGTGAGTTGTTTCGCAAATGCCCTCATCCCCCTGCCCCTTCTCCCAAAAGGAGAAGGGGAGG
>JANNUB010000547.1:0-10317 GCA_031394795.1 Ignavibacteriota bacterium
GTGCGGTTGAGCGCAACCGTGAACGACCACATAACGAAATCAACAGTACTTCCGATGAACTTTCTCACGCTCATCGGAGAGACAAGCTCGCTGCAACTGCAAGTCGAACACGAATGGGTTCATGACAACTACAATACTGGGAAAATGAAATTCTCAAATACCTTGCTCGCCGCGACCGTTGCACGGTCGCCGGATATTAGCGTAACCGGACGAATAGAATTTACCTCGAATCCTTTCGACTTGTCCGGGCGAAAAAACTGGTTCGCTGCTGAACTTGGATATCGTATCGGCGGCAGCCACACCATGGTTCTCACGTTCGGACAGGAACGCGGAGGGCAAGTGTGCATGAACGGTGTGTGCAGGTACGTGCAGCCGTTCAGCGGAGTTCGTTTCTTTGTTCAATCAATCATCTGATCAATCATATAAGGAAGGGAGTCACAATGAAAAGACTTCTCGGTGCAATCTGGGCAATCTCGACAGTCGCTTTACTTCTGACATGGAAAGCTGACGCTCAACAGCAGAGCGTTCTTGTTGAGATGTTTACCAATTCGCATTGCGGCGTTTGTCCGCCGGCGCACGCGGCATTGAGTGCATACGCGAGCGGCACCAACGGAATTTTTGTACGCTACATTTATTACCACACGCTCTTTCCGTACTCCGACGATCCTCTGGCGCAAGCAAACACAGCCGACCCTGCTGCGCGCAACCAGTATTATGGTCCATTCGGTGCGACGCCGGTAACGTTTTTTGACGGGGCTCTCCAGTCCAACAGCTACAGCGGCTGGGCGGCGGCGCTCAACAGCCGGATTGCTGCAACCCGGCAGTTAGAGATTACACTAAACGGTTCGAGGATTGCAAACGGCGTTTCCGTGACGGCAACGGTGAGAGCAACGGCGGCTATTTCCGCGACCGATCTGAAGATCTTTTTCGCGCTTGTTGAAAACTCAACGTATGTCGGGCGTAATGGAGTTTCCCCGCAGAATTATATTTTGCGGAAAATGATCAACGGCGCGAACGGAGAAGCCTTCGCGATTGCAAACGGGCAAACCCTTCCCGAGACCCGGCAAACAACATTCACGAACGTAAGTGATCCCGCAAGAACGGGCGTCGTTGTATTTGTCCAGAGCGCCGGAACAAAGAACGTGCTTCAGTCGCAGTATATTCCGTACGCAACGCTGACTTCTGTACAGTCCGGGAGTGAACTCCCCTCAGAGTTTCGACTCGAACAGAACTTCCCCAATCCGTTCAATCCGACAACAGAGATCAGATATCAGATACCAGAAGTCAGCCACGTGACTTTGAAATTATATGATGTTTTAGGGAGAGAAGTTGCAACGCTGCTGAACGAGGTTCAAAATGTGGGGTTCAAGTCGGTCCGGTTCGATGCATCAGGATTGGCGAGCGGTGTGTATTATTATCGGCTGCAAGCGATTGACGCGAACAAGAGTACGTTTCTGGAAGGGAAGAAGTTAGTACTACTTCGGTGAGTGCTGGCTCAAGATAACACAAAACCCCGTCCAACTTTGGTTGAACGGGGTTTTCACTTTGTGCATTGCTTCCTTGTTGCGGTTGTACGGTGATTGGTTTGTCGGCTTCAGCGAAACACCCGATTCACTTGCTTTCGTTCGAACTGCGTCTGGGGTTTCGACCAAGCTTCAATCTGATCACGCGCGTAGGTGTATTTTGGCGAGCAAGAACGCCGTGTTGACTTTCATCTCTTGCCGTCCAGGCTTCGGCGGCAACACCAGCGTAGACGCGATGCTTTCGCTTGGGCACACTGACAGTTTTGAGAACTTGATTTGCGTTTTCAACCTTCTCCGGGAACAGTACTTTGTCTTTGTATTCCTCCAGAGACTTGTCAATTCTGACGATTGGAAGTTTCGACTTGTTCAGTTGTTTGATGTTCATACGCCCACCTTTATTTTTTCTTTCGTCGAACAAGATACGCTTCGTAGTCAACTGTTTTCTCAAAGGGTTCCCAGTTGCCTTCTTTGAGACCGTACACTTCAAAGTCTTTCTGAATCTCTGATAAGTTATTCGCTATTCCAATGCGGTAGAGCCTTGTTCGTGCCTTGTTGCTGCCAGTGGCATAAATCCAACTGTTCGGATACTTGTCCGTGAAAGCATACGCTGTTGCGGCAACCGTCGTGAGGACTTTCTGGCTGTCTGCATTATTCGTCACCGCTTTGTCATCAATTTCACCGGTCTCTTCATCCTTGTCGCCGAAACCGAGATTGTAGACACCCTTTATGTTCGTTTCGGTATACTGCACGAGTTTGGCAATCTGTCCTCGCGGTCCCTCGCTGACAAACTCAAAAACCATTAAGGTACGTTCGGCTTTGAGCTCGTAGCGGTCAAATTTCATGCTGCTTCCATTTTGAGAACTGTATCAAGCTATAGCAATGATAGACAAGGTTCATTTCAAAGTCAATAACACGAAACCCCGTCCAACCTTCGCCGAACGGGGTTTCATTTTGTCCATTGGTTACTTGTTGCGGTTGAACGGCGATTGGTTTGTTGGCTTCAATGAAACCCCCAATTCACTCGCTTTCGTTCGAACCGCATCTTCGGTTCGCCCAAGCTTCAAACCGATCACCCGCGTGGGCGTGTTCTGGTTCGCAAGAACGCCGAGTTGGCTTTCATCTCGTGCCGTCCAAGCTTTGCCTGTATTGCGCGTGTACTGTGGCATCTTTCTTCACCTCCTTTCTCTCAAGTTGGAATCGTTTGGACAAGGCTCCTTACAATGTCTGCTCTGATCTTCGCCATTCTATCTTCTGTCTTGCCACATGCTGCGCCTCGTACACAAATGACGTCTACGCCAGTTTCCCAAAAGCTTCGGAGTTCTTCTTTCTTTATCGAGCCGGCTATCCATGCCTCAAGACCGCGTTCATGACATCTCTTGACAAACTTCGTGATCTCTTGGAAGGAATAGTAGTCTACAAGTCTTTTTCCTTTCGACTTATCGTATGTGTCGATCAGAATTCCGTCCGCCCTTACTTTTTCTCCTAACTTCGGTCCCTCGAGGATGGGGTCAAAGATGGACGCAAGTTTTGTATCAGCAAAAAAAACAGGAATGACTTTCTTCTTTGGATACCAGAACTTAACCGTTCTGACGACGCTGTCGGCAAGATAAGCAGCTTCATTGAAATTCATTTCGGCAAGCCCTGCTTTTATGATATCAGCTCCAGCTGTTGCAACGCCGAGCACCGCTTGCGCGGCGGTGCTTCGACGCGCTTGATCCTCTCCGATGTTTGTTGACACAGGAATTCGTTTCGGAATTGCATGGCGAATTGTATTGATGTTCAGAGGATAGGGAGTTCCTAGCGCTGATACTGGATATTCAGCATCAACAATATGCGCACCACCTCTCACTGCTGCAACAGCTTCGTTCTTACCTCTAACGCTAACCAACAGTTTTTGCATTTTATTGCATCTCCTATCTCTTTCTAGTTGTCTTTGATTTTTTTGGACATCACTCGATTCTCACAACAAATTCTCCGCTCCGTGAAACGCAAACACCGTCCCTATGACGAAGCGGTTGGCCGGAATTTGGTCTTTCGAAGATGGTCTTGTAATGTCCAGAGCCCGTGAAAAAGGTTCTTGTGACATGACCGAAAAATTTTCCCAGAACCACAAATGCACAACTGGTGCCCCTTCATCTGTTCCTTCTTCGTGAGTAACATTTGGATTTTCTGAGCCTCACGATCATGTGTTTCAAAAATCTTTTTCAGGCAACGAGCTGCGAGTTCATCACAGTTTTTCTTATGACGCTCAAAGAAATTCTCTATCAGGCCCCAGAGCCCGTGTGAGTATTCTCCCCGAGGCCAACGACCGAAACGTTCATGATAGCTTTGGTCAAAAAAGTATTGGAAAACTGGGCCGTCGATAAAACCATCCAGGTCATATATTTGATCCTTATCGAATTCTCCTAGCAGACAGGTTTCACCGCTGCTGTAGATGTGTAGGTCTCGAGGTGGAAGACCTAGGTTAGTGGCCCGGGCTAGTATGCGCCCGCCAATTTCGTAAAGTTTGGGTAGTGATCCGTCTGTTGGGAAAACAATGCGAACTTGATAGGAATCTCGGATCTGAACGAAATCACGAATGTGTTCGGTTGATGGATTAATGAAGTACCATTTGTGAATGTCATCCCAAACAGCATCAAAGCAAAATTCGCCAACTAACTCCTCACCATTGGTAGTTGATGTAAATACCAATCCCGGATAATTTTGTAGTAGCCAGCTTCGGTCGGCGGCGCTTATCTCCATAGCTTGGAACTACCAACGATAGGGCTTGGACTGTGCTGGACTCAACCTTGGAGTACCCGCTACAACGGAAACCAAATTAGATGCCTTGGTTGTTAAGTGAAGCAATTCTTCAATCGTCTTCAGTAGTTGTGATTCTGAATCAACCGCAACGATTTGACCAATTAGTTTCGTTGCTCGGTCGTGTTCTACGCTAATCAATGCTCTCTGCTCAATATTCAAATCGCTTACATAGGCGTCTATGTACCTTGATGGGTCGGCTTTATCTGGATACTGTGGATGAAGTATTACCGTTGGGAGAATGGAAAAAAAGTGCTGGATTGACTGATAGCAACCAAGCATTGGATTGGCCTTGAGTAATTCAGTCAGAATGATCTCGATATGAAATGACTTGAGCGGAAACTTGTCATTAGAGTTCTTACACCCCTGTCTCCATTTCTTAACGAATTTCGCTGACTTGCGAAAAACTCCGTTTGTAGATTCATCAAGAATTGTGGCTTGGGCAATGTAACCCTTGGGGTCAGATTTAATCCATTTTAGCTTTAACGAAGATAGCAATTTGTTCCGTGTCAGGTTCTCATAGATCAAACGCCTTGCTCGAATCGAGTGAAGAGCTGTTTCGGGAACCAAATACTTATCGTCACTTAACGGTTGCGCAGGAACAACGTCCATAGAAAAATCGCTGTCAGAACCGAAGAAAATTCCTACAGAGTGTGGTTGCACATCAACCCTTGCCTCTTCTTTGTACTCCTTCCTGAGCGCATCAGCGAGGTCAACAAGGATGTTGTCAATGCTCAACTCCTCTGGATTGATTCTCTTCTCAAGAATGAGCCTGCGCACCGATTCCGGCAAAACATAGAAAACATCGAGATCGTTTACTGGAGTGGTTGATGTGTGACGGGCGTACGATCCATTCTGAAAAGTCCGTCCAGACAAGATATCCTTGAGTTGATCATATCTTCTAGCTACCATGTCCCGCTCGGGCTTCCGAGGCGACAAGTTCGCACGAATATAGTCAGCAAGTATTAGATCAAGTTCATTTGAAGTCATGGCTGAATCTCCTTATTGATAAACTAAAGTGACGCCGCATACTTGTCAACTTCCATTGGCGGAACCGTTCCAGCTTTTTGAAGCTGAGCAAGTAGTTTTAGAAAGAAAAACACAAGAGAGTTGTCGGTTGTACTTTTTTGGATGATTGGTTTAGAATAGTCAACATAGAACGATTGACTTTCAAGTGAACAACCGAGATCAATTCGGCGAAGAGTTTTGAGTGAAAGCAATTTTTCCTCACATGCAGATGTAACATTTCCAGCAAGGCTCACAAACCCTCCCAGGATGTGCGGTAATGGTCGTGGATCACGAGCTATGCCACAGTCTATGATTGGCGCGCTTGTTCTTGTGAGCCGCCTGACGGAAGCTATTTTCTTGGCGGCGTAATCAATGTAATAATTGTTGAGTTCTTGCTTTACCTCAAGGATGGCATACACACTCTCAGCCGGCACGAACGTCTGTCCGTTTTGTCGAAAGAGAAACGGAGAGAAGTGCCGATCAAAGATCACAATATCGATTTGTTCACTGATCTGACCACGATGGTCGATTACAAACGCCTTGTCTACTTTATAGCGAGCAGGAAGATACGTAGATAGCAATTCTATCCATTCCAATTCTGATGCATCTCCCTTAGCCACAGGATGGTGAAGCGTTCGCCTGTTAAGAGAAAGCCGTGCCCGCATACTATCCTGGAGTCCTAGAAAAATATTCTTTAGACTTATTTGCTTAGAAGCCTTACTCATGTCTACCTTCCACTTTATTGTAGCTCAAAGCCCATCCACCTCAGGCGCGGGTGAATGGGCTTTCTAACTGTACTGATTTTTGAAAACTACTTATTCGAAACTATCGTAATCGAAAAAACAAAGTTGGTTTTACATATCAATCAGCACTTACTCCACCCGCAATTGTAGCACTTCATGCACCCGCTCTCCATTTGAGCGCCGAATCCGCAATCGGGACAAGCCATGCTTTCCATCGGTTTCGCATCCGCGACCATCGCTTTCTTCGGCACGCCTTTCATTATTTTCGGCTCGCCGTTGTCGCGGAAGAGCCGCGTCCCTTCCTTCTCTCGCTCTTCAATGTATCGCTCCAGCACTTTGCCAATCGCGTCGGGCGTTGAGAGAATCTGCCCGCCGTGTCCATCCCACACGGGAACGGGACCCGAGATGCCTTTCAAGTGCTTCACCACTTCGCGCGGCTCGATGCCTGAGCGGAGCGCGAGCGAGATCAGCCGACTGATTGCTTCGCTCTGCGCTGCGGCGTTGCCGCCTGCTTTGCCAATCGCGGAAAAAACTTCGCAAATGCCATTCTCGTCTTCGTTAATGGTGACGTAGAGCGTGCCTTCTCCAGTCTTGATGCGCTCGGTAACGCCGTACGTTCTCTGCGGTCGGTTGCGCGGGACGCGGTGCTTGTGCCCATGAGAGGCTGTCGACGCTTCGGCGCCTTTTTCTTTTTTCTTCGCGAATTCCTCCGTCGTCAAAATTCCTTCGCGGCTTCCCTCACGATATACGGTGATGCCTTTCAGTCCTGCTTTGTACGCCGTCATGTAAATATCCGCGACCGTTTCGACGCTGACATCGTTTGCGAGATTCACAGTCGAAGAAATTGAGCTGTCAACATATTTCTGAATCACGCCTTGCATCTTCACGCGGAAGTACGGGTCAATCTGGTGCGACGTAACGACGTAGTCGGGCAGGTGTTCATCGTCGCCAAACATTTGCTTGATGAGCGGATGATAGACTTTGTACTCCTTGTAGGTGTCGCCGTCGTGGTTCTTCACTTTGCGGCGATAGCTCGTGCAGAAAATCGGCTCGATGCCCGAGCTTGTCTGCGCTACGATGGAACCCGTTCCGACCGGCGGTACGGTAATCACCGTACTGTTGCGAATGCCGTGCTTCTTGATCTCTTCGCGAATCTCACTCGGCAAACTCTTCACGAATTTGCTTTGCGAATAGCCTTCCCAATTGTACAGCGGAAAAGCGCCGCGTTCCTTCGCAAGCGCAATGGAAGTTTTGTACGCCTCATCGCGAATTACGCGCATCATGTTCTCGGTCGCGTCGAGAGCTTCCTGCGTGTCGTATTTTATCTTCATCATTACCAAAGCATCGGCGAGACCAGTAATGCCAAGCCCAATGCGGCGGTCGGAGGCGACTGCCTTCTTGATCTTGTCGAGCGCGTGGTTGTCCATGTTGTACTCGACAATGTTGTCCATGAAGCGTGTCGCAAGACGCGTTACTTCCGCAAGCTCGAGGTAGTTGAAGGCGCCATCTTCGTCAACGAACTTCGCGAGATTGATGTTGCCCAAATTGCACGCGGTGTACGACGCAAGCGGCTGCTCACCGCACGGGTTCGTGCTCGTGAGCGGGTTCGCGTACTCGACGTTGTGGTAATCCTTCATCGTATCCCAGAAGATGATTCCGGGTTCCGCCGATGCGTGAGCGTTCTTGATAATCTTGAACCACAACTCTTTCGCTTTCACCTTGCGATAGACTTTCCCGTTCCATCGCAGCTCGAAATCCAAATCGTGCATCACCGCGTTCATGAACTCATGCGTCAGCAGCACGCTGATGTTCGCGTGCTTCACTTTCTGCCGCGTCGCATCATTCTTTATCGTGATAAATTTTTCGACGTCGGGATGGTCGACGCGAACGGTGAGCATCAGCGCGCCGCGTCGTCCCGCTTGCGAGACGGTGTTCGTGCTCTCGCTGAAAAGATTCATGAACGCCGTCGCGCCAGGCGAGTGGTCAATCGTCGCGTTCACCGACGCGCCCTCGGGTCGCAGAATCGAAAGGTCGGTGCCGACTCCGCCGCCCGTGCGATACACCATCGCCGATTCGCTGATGCAACGATAGATGCCTTCGATGCTGTCTTCCTCAATCGGAATGACATAACAATTGGAAAGAGTCGGTCTGCGCTTCGCTTCTTCGCGACCCGCACCGTGCATGACGCGCCCGCCCGGAACGAATTTGAAATCGAACAACAAATCCAAAAACTGATTGTACCAGTACTCTTTGTCCGCCTCCGTGTGCTCAACCGACGCAAGCGCACGAGCAATACGGCTCCACATGTGCATCGGTCCTTTTTCGTTCGGTGCGAGATACTTCGAACGAAGAACGTCCGATGCCAAATCATTGCCTTCATAATAGTCTTGCGAGTTGAGAGCAAGGTCAGTGATCTGTGGATCGAGTGGTTTTTTGTAGGATTCGGCGGTTCTGCCGAGAGTTGTTGGAGTGGAGGACATCTCCTTGTGGCTCATAAAAGCTGATCCTTACTTGGTTTAGGTGAGTTTTTTGTTTTTAGAACACGAAAGCCCAGACTTGCTGAAAAGTGGGCTTTCTCAGGGATTCTATTTTCACTCTGCATTGCATTTCCCGATTCGCAACTCGTTGTGGTCGTTTGAGTTGACGAACTCATCTGGAACGCAGAAGGAGTTGTTCAAAACGTGTGGCTGCAAATATAATACGCTCGAAGAGAGAAGTCAAGTTAATTTTTTCATGACGAAGACATTTTTCATACAGGTCAACAACTTAGCCTAACAAAAAAATGTTGCGAAAAAAATCCGAGTTGAAGAATATTATTCAACGCGAACTTGCTCTCATGCCGATCGAAAGAGCACAGACGGTGCTCTGGTATTTGCTTATTGTTGTTTTTTCGAGGGGGAGACTCTATATTGCGTAGCCACCAAAGCATCCCTAATTCGTTTCCACAACTAATGAGGCAAAGCCATGTCCGTAGTCGTGCAATTCAACACCATTCCCGACATGTTCGATAAGTTGAGCCTAAGATTTTCCGGGGCAACTCGTCCGCTATTCATGGTAAAAAAGGATGGGGCGTACGGCGGAATCAGCTACGCCGAGGCGCGAAGAAACGTCGAGCTGGTGGCGCACGGGCTTGCGTCGCTCGGGATTCAGCGGGGCGATAGGGTTTCCATCATCGGGGAGAATCGTCCTGAGTGGGCGTACAGCGATCAGGCGCTTGCGGCGTTGGGCGCAGTCAGCGCGCCGGTCTATCCGACAATGACGGCGAAGCAGAACGAATACATCTTCAACGACGCCGGTGTGAAGGCTGTGATCGTGTCGAACCAATTTCAGCTGAACAAGGTGTTGAAATGTCTCGCTGCGATTCCTTCTCTCAAACATGTCATCACGATGAACGAGAACATCACGGCGGAGAATGCCAACGTGATGACATTCAGCAAACTGATGCAGCGGGGCGAAGAATTCGAGAAGAAAAATCCAACGTATCTCGACGAATCGCGCAAGCGCACCAAGCCAGACGATTTGCTCACGCTCATTTATACATCGGGCACCACGGGCAATCCCAAAGGCGTGATGCTGACCCACTGGAATTTGTGCAGCAACATTCTGGACGCATCGACACATATAAAGATCGAAGAGAATGACATTCTCCTTTCGTTCCTTCCGTTGAGCCATTCGTTCGAGAGAATGGCGGGAAACTACACAGCGATGGCGTGCGGCGCGACCATTGCATACGCCGAAAGCATCGAAACCGTTCAGACGAATCTCACGGAAGTGAAGCCGAACATCATCACCACCGTACCGCGTCTTTTCGAGCGGATGCACAGCCGCATCATGAAGCAGATTGACTCCGCTCCGCCCATGCGGAAGAAGCTTTTCTTCTGGGCGATTGATGTCGGGAAGAAGTTTGCCGACGCCCGCAAAAAGAAAAAGTTCGCGCCTACAGTCCGCCTGAAGCACCTCGTTGCGGACAAGCTCGTCCTGAGTAAAATCCGCGAGAAGCTAGGCGGGCGGATGAAATTCATGGTGAGCGGCGGCGCCGCGCTGCCGAAAGTGTTCGGCGAATTCTTCGAAGCCGTCGGCATTATTATTATAGAAGGGTACGGACTGACCGAGACATCGCCCGTTATCACCGCGAACATGCTGGACAATTACAAGTTCGGCTATGCCGGCAAGCCAATTCCGAACGTTGAACTGAAAGTTGCACCCGACGGGGAGATTTGCGCGCGCGGCCCGAACATCATGAA
>JANNUB010000576.1:0-5006 GCA_031394795.1 Ignavibacteriota bacterium
TCTTCTTGAAATTCTCCTCGCTCGCCGCTCTTCCCTCGAAGACGTTCGACGAAGGGAAGTACTTTGCAATTGCATCAACTTCCGTTTTCGTATTCGACAGTCTCTTCACTTTCATCTCGCTCAACGCCTCGCAGCCCGAACGAACGTTACGCACCGCGCTATTTTCTGTTGTCGAAACTGATCTTACGGCAAATGTTTTCTCATTAGAGAGACGCTGGATCATCGTTGCATCATAATCCGGATCGCCGAGCGCAAGTAAGCCTGTGCCCGACGCAGTTGAGTCTTGACTCAAACGAATCAAGTCACGACCTGCGAAGAGATAATGGATGGGATGTTTCTCGATGAGGTATTTTCCTTTTTCGTCCATCAAGCCGGCGAATGAAATCAGGTTCAAGCCGCCGTCGGGGGCGATGAAGAGAGTTTGTTTGGGTTTGATGTGTTTTGCGATTGGCTGCCAGATGAGTTGATAAAGCTGTAGTACAATTTGCCGATAGGTTTTGAACGCTGATGGTGAAAGAACACTGCCATTTCGTGAAACGCTAAGGAAATGAGCCCTGTAGCGATTGACAGTCGCATCAATGGACATCGCATCACCAAGATCGCTCAGATGCAATGTTCCCAAGTTGTCCAACACGACGGCAAGATAGCGCCCTTTTGGTTTCCTTGTTTCTGGATCGAAGCGGTCAAATCTTAGATACTCAACCAGCGTTGCGGACTTTAAGATGGTGGAAGCAATTCGTTCGAGGGTAACGTCTTGCGTTTCTTTGTCGTGCCTGAATGCTTGACTCTTTCTTGCGAGTTGGCCTTCGATCTCTCTTACAGACCGGTTGAGCGAATCGATGGTTTGTCTATAGACGCCCAATTGTTTTTCGTTTGGCCCTTGCACGTAGAATGTTGCCAGCCTTCCTTTCACCGTACGATAATAAGTGTGCAGTTCAGCTAGCGAATCGCGTTCTTCGATCAGCGACGCCCTCCGTTGAAATATACCGTCCGACACTTGTCCCTTCACAGATAAGACGATTTCACCGGCTCTGGCGCTTGCGTTGCGATTTGAACTGCCGTTAAGAAAATATGATGAAAGGAAGTTGCTCGAGGAAGCTTTCATGAATTGGGAGTACTTTATGGCATTGTGTTCCGCCATCACAGACGAACCGACTTCGAAATTCTCTTTCCTGATTGCAAAAGCTCTTGTTGCCGCATCAAGACTTGCATCGCGATTTCCATTGAGAAAATAATTGCGACTGATTGCCTCCAACACTTCTGCGAGGAGTGGATGATGTGAACCGAGTGTTTGTTCACGTATCTCCATTGCGCGTTTGTAGAGTGGACCGGCTTTCTCAAGGTGTTGTTCTTCAGAATAAAGATCAGCAAGACGTTTTAGGGGCTCTCCAATAGTGAAATGTCGAGGCCCAACTGTTTTTTCGAGTATTTCTATCGCGCTCGCGTAGGTGGTTTCCGCCTCCGCTGTTCTGCCTTGCCTTTGATAGCAGCTTGCTAATGCAGATAGCTGTCGCGCAACATATGGATGAAGTATGCCGAGAGTTTTCGTCATGTCCGAGAGTGTAGCCTTGATCCAGCGCTCTGCCTCGGCATGGCGACCTTGTTCTGTAAAAAGGTTTAGGGCTTCTTCGTATGCCCAGGGTAAATACAGCCAGGGACTCCCGTTGTCAGTTGCGTCTTGATTATGTCGAAAGAGGGCTTCTGCGTCTTCATATCGCCGTTGAACCAAATATAGTGAAGCAAGGTTGCTGCGTGTACCAATGGCGGCCCGATCGTCTGGTCCAAATGCCTTTTCGCGAACATCTAAAGCTCGCCGGTAGAGCGGTTCCGCGTCGCTATATCTGCCAATGTCAACATACAGGTGTGCGAGTCCATTGAGGCTGTAGCAGATTTCAGGATCGTTGGTCGGCAACCCACGTTCGCGCACGCGGAGACTTCTCTTGAGTGTTTTTTCTGCTTCATCGAATTGGCATTGATATCTAAGTATGAAACCTAAGCAGTGCAAAGGCTGGCCGAGATCGGGATGTTCGAAACCGAGATTCCTTTCATAGATTTTTAACGCACGTTCGAAGCAAGCCTTCGCTTCTGCAATTCTGTAGTAACGAACGTGGACAAGACCGACCCGTTCAAGACTCCGGGCAACGTGCAGATGGTTAGGACCAAGCAAGTTTTCTCGAATCGTGAGCGCTCGCGAGATAAGTCCTTCATCGCCAGAATAGTCAGGTTCTTCGAGCCAGAGGGGATCGCCCAATGGATTGAAGACTCTCACACGCCCTGTATCAGTTTGGATATACAGCCATTTCGCTTCTGCCTCCAAAAGAGTATTGATCACGGCTGATGAATCTATCGATTTGAGTCGGAAAAGTGAATCTGCTCGCGCGATCATATCAAGCCATACTTGCGAAACGGCATCTGGCGCAGCCATTGTCCAAAGAACGATCAAGATGGAGATTCGCGATCTCATTGTCGGAACAATAGATGACGCGGGTTTAGAGATTCAGCATGAACATCGAACAACGTCAAACGAACGCGCATACTGTTGCTCCAATGAGAAGTGATTGAGAAGTAGAATCGGCTTGCATGCAGGAAGGGGACGCAAGCCTCTGGCAGAAAAGATAGTCGAGCGGTAAGAGAAAAGCAACATGCAAGATGGAGTAAGACTTCTCCCTCAGGACTATATATAAAGGTGGAGTCCATTTGCAATTGCGCTTCCCGATTCAATGCCGTATATTTTACCAGAACAATCCAGAGGAATTCTATGGACAATCATTATGTCGAGTTTCGCGACGGCGGTTACTGGATGAGCGGAAGCCGGGTTTCATTGGATTCGGTCGTCTATGCTTTCCTCGATGGTTTATCGCCGGAAACAATTGCGTATGACTGCTATCCGGACTTGACTCTCGAGCAGGTGTACGGCGGTATCACCTACTATCTTGCGCATCAAACACCAATTGACGTTTATCTCAAACATGGCGAGAAGATGTTCGAAGAGCTTCGCCAGCAAGCAATTGCGAAATCCCCAGAACTCTATCGGCGGTTAGCGGCGCAGCGGCGCAATTCGCTCGTGAACGAAGGATGAAGCCTCGCTTTCTCGCCGACGCTAACTTTAATCGTCTCATTCTCAAAGTTGCGCGCCGTCGTGAGCCACATATGGATTTCCAAAATGCCGACGAAGCGAGACTCAGAGGGTTGAACGATCCAGAAGTGTTACGTCGCGCTTCCGAGGAAGGGAGAATACTTCTCACGCATGACATTCGCACGATGCCGACGCACTTCGCCAATTTTCTTGCAAGCCGCACCAGCCCGGGTCTCGTCGTTGTTCCTCAACGGCTTCGTGTCAACGCCGTCGTTGAGGACATGCTGAGGATTTGGCAAGAAACGGAATTGGCGGAATGGGAAAACCAAATCATCATCTTGCCTTGGGTCGGCTAAACATACAGATGGACCCCACCTCCAGGAGGCGCAAACCGGAATTGAGATGGAGCCCATCGGACAGGGCATGCGGTGCACTACGGACAAGGTGAAACCGGCGTGCTCGACTGAACACCACCGATCACTCTATTATTCACCCCCCAATTGTTGACAGTAAGAGTTGGATGCGGGCCGACGATAACCTTGTTGTTGAAAGCCAGCGGAGCGCAGAAGCCGAAACGGTTTGTCGCGCCGGTCAACTCGATATCATACGTTCCATTGTTTGATGCGCGGTTGTTGACAAGAAGATTTCTGTTGGCGCCATCCGTAACAAGGTAACCAACCTGCACATTCTGAAAGGCATTATTTCCCAGAACGAACCAATCAGCGCCGCTCGTTAGACTGCCAACAATCGCGCCGCCCGGCAACTGGTACGATCCAGCCGGAACCTTGCAGAGAATCAGACCGGCAAAGAGATTCGCGGTGAACGTATTTCCTATTGCAAATCCTCTTCTGTCAGCGGCGAAAAATCCCAGCACCCCGTCGCGGAATTCGTTATCAACGACGCGCACGTCATTGCCATTGATGTTGATAATTCCCTCCGCGTCAGGAACATCTCCGGTGGACCAACCGAGCGTTGTGTTCACCTCGTTGTTGATAATGTTTGATCGATGGGAGTTCTGCAGCAAGACCGACCATTGAAATCCCGTAAACGTATTGCATCCGACCGAACTCCTCGGCGCATTCTCCAGCAGGATAGCGGTACCGCCGATAGGGTTGATGGGACTGAAGTCAATGTTCCAGATGTTCACCTTCTCAACCCCAAGAACATGAATCGTTGGATTAACGACGAATGGTGGAACAAGAGCAGTCGGCGCACCGCATTTTATGATTGCCCCGTTCTCACCTACAATCCTAACGCCGCGTGTAGTGACCGTGACCGTGCTGTTCTCCGTGTGCAGCCCCGACCTCAAAATGACCTTACCGTTGTTCCCTGCGGCGATGATTGCGGCTTGCAGGGCGTCCACCGAGCCAGCGGGAACAACAATCGGAGGACTGTCAAGATTGTCGTCATTGAGAATCTTGCTCACGCCATGATCGGGCAGCGATGCAAGCTGCCGCAGCTCAGCAATTTCGTCCTGAACATCTTGCGGAATATCCAACGACGGGGAATCGGGCGGGGCATCAACCGGCATCTGACCGCGGTCCTGGCAACCCGAGAAGAGGAAGAGCGCAAGCGCTATGCAAGCAACTGCGCACTTCAGAAACAGCGTTCGTGGTA
This sequence comes from Ignavibacteriota bacterium, assembly GCA_031394795.1. Lineage (GTDB taxonomy): Bacteria > Bacteroidota > Ignavibacteria > UBA10030 > UBA6906 > CAADGV01. The sequence continues at coordinate 4,694 of JANNUB010000576.1, forward strand.
TCATATTGCAGCCTCCTTTATGGATGTTGATAGATTGGCGGCTCACTCGTGGAACCGCCGTGAGTTGTAATGAACTCGTAGGGCGGAGGGCTTGCCCGCCAGTCTTTGTGGCGGGGCACTCCGCCCTACAACTGTAAAGTAGAACAATAGTTATAGCTATTGAGCCCTCGTCAAGCCGAGCTCCTCACCTCAACGTGAAACACTTTCGGTTCATACCTCGCTCCAACTCTATTCACGAGCGTAATGTCGTTCGACTACGACCCCAACTCATTGTTGTACTCTTGTACTCAAGTTGAAACAACAACGAATGTTT
>JANNUB010000588.1:0-10525 GCA_031394795.1 Ignavibacteriota bacterium
ATTCAAAATCGGAAACCGCGCGCAAACCGCGGACGAGAACGGCTGCTCCTTTCTCTCGCGCGTAGTCCACCAACAGTCCGTCAAACACATCGACCGAAACTTTTCGGTTTCCGGCAAACACTTGCCTGATCATTGCCATGCGTTCTTTGTAGTCGAACATCGGCGACTTCGATGAATTTCGGGCAACGAGGACAATGACCTTCGAAAAGATCGCGGTCGCGCGGTGAATAACGTCGATGTGACCGTTCGTGACGGGGTCGAACGTGCCGGGGTATATCGCGAGAAGTTTCTTTGGCATGAGCTATTCTCGATGATGATGACGGAAGAACGTTACCGCCGTTCTCCCGAATTGTTTTTCGGGCCCCACATGATACAGCGCTGTGCTTACAAACTTCATATCCCTCGTGTGCTCAATTAAGAGATAGCCGCGGGGCTTCAATATCGTCTTTGCAAAGATGAGTCCGGGGATATTTGCAGTCGCTTCGTAGGTGTACGGCGGATCCGCAAAAATCAGATCATACGAATCGTGGCACCGCGAGATAAATGCAGCTGCATCGGTTTCGACCACCAACGCTTCAGGCGCGCACCCCAGCGCAGTGAGGTTCTTCTCGATAAAGTCTGCAGCCTCGTCGTCATCCTCCACGAACGTCGCATGTGAAGCTCCGCGGCTCAACGCCTCGATTCCTAAACTTCCACTTCCCGCAAACAGATCGAGGACTTTTGCTTCTTCAAACTCGATTCTGTTCGTCAGCATATCAAACAGCGTTTGCTTCACACGGTCGGTTGCCGGGCGGACCGACAAGTTGTTCACAGTCCGGAGAAGTCGCCCTTTGTACAATCCGCTGATTACTCGCATCAGGCTCTGCTGTCACTCCTCGCGGCGCAGCGCGGTACCTATCGCCGCGGCGTACTTGTGCGTTTGGGAGAGGAATGCATCGTTTGAGCGAGCGGAGCCTTCGATGTTCAGGAGCCGGACCGGATTGAGAATCTCAACCGGTATCTTCGAGGCTTCACGAGCCCGTGCAATAAGCTCGCCGCTGGTATTGCCGTACATAACAATGCTCGAAAGCGATGGTGTGTCCGACGCGATGCGCGCAACATGCCGTACGACTTCCTCTTCCGAGTCAATCACGAAATACTCGTACGTTTCCATGTCGTGAAAGCGAATGAAGCTCACGTCTAACCGTTTTGGCTTCACACCGAGCAGTGCAACAAACTTCCCCGCCGTTTCGGTATGATTATGTCGCAGGGCGGTGTCCGCGCCGAAATGGTCAATGTCAACGAGGTTCAATCGGAACTTCAACCTGCCAAGTGAATGGTGGAGCTTTCGCACCAAATCCCGGCGCGCGGAAACCATCGCAACTTCGTCCCATTCCTCATTCTTCGGTCTGGTGAGGATATGAAAGTCGGAGATGAAATTATCTTTTGGCGACTCGGGGAAATGCGTGTTCAATTCCCACCGGATCTGTTCGTCAATATCGCTTCGCGAAACAGTTGAGGCGAGCGGGATGGTATTGATGAAAACCAAAGAAGTGTCGAGCGCGACGGACACTTGTGGCGCCGCGGCAATGTGGTGCGCCGTAACGAAGCGCGAGAGCTGGTCTACGAAATCATCGACGCCGGGAGTGTCGTCACCCGCGTAATCGAAAAGCGTGTTCTTCCATTCCCCGACCGCAAGCAGAACGTTCGAAGCGGTGTGTTGTTCAAGAAAAACCGCCTGCGCGTTCGTTTCGCTCAAGCAGAGACCGAGTACAGGTTTTTTCATAGGATTCTTGAGGGGAGTGTAGTATAGCTGACTTGAAAACCGAGTTTAATATGTAAAAAAAAGTGACGGTTTTCAATTGTTACCCCATCGAGAACGAAGTGTGTACCGACGATGATAGTTTGTACAAACACGCTCCAAGAAGCGCCGTTCTCTGTTTCCCTTCACCCATGCGCGCTTCGAACATTCGCCGCCTCTCACCTAGCTCCAGCCTGTAACCCAAGAAATATGCACCGGTTATTGAATTACCGATCACCATTCGGAAATGTCAACTTGAGTGGCACAGTCGGTGAGAAACTCTACTCCGAGACACTATTCGGAGAAACTCAACGTGAGACATATTCTCGTATTCATACTTGCAGGAATGGCGAATGCGATACACGCACAGGTTTCGTACAACGACGTGGCGATTATCGTCAACACGAACAGTTCTGTTTCCCCGATCATCGGTGATTACTTTCGGGTGCAGCGGAGTGTTCCTGTCACAAATATGATCTACGTTCATGTCGATACGACGGAAGAGATTGACAGCACGACGTTCAATGTTCTGCGGTCGCAAGTGGAAAACCAGCTTCTCCAGAACAATCTCCACAATTCGATCAACTATCTTGTGACAACCAAGGGTGTCCCGCTGAAGGTGAACCGCGGCAACACGTACTCGCAAGACTCACCCTCATCCTCGGTGGAGAGTGAATTGATGCTCGTGCTGGGGAACTACATCGAATATATCGGCGGTGACGGTCCCCAGATGAACCCGTACTTCTACCAAAACGCGCATTTCTCGCGCGCATCGTATGGGATATATCTTGTGACGCGACTCGACGGTTACACTGTGCAGGATGTTCTTGGCCTGATTGATCGAAGCGGGCCCAATACCGTGGTGAACGTTTCGTCCTCGTTCTTGTTCGATCAGGACCCGGCTTGGAGCTCGTCGTTGAACACCTATATGAGCAGGGCGCGGAACACACTCGCGGGCCGAGGCCGGTCTGTCGTATTTGATTCGACAACAACCTACTGCACGAATAAGCAGAACTTGTTAGGCTACATGAGTTGGGGAAGCAATGACCATTACCAGCATCTCTACACAACGAATGCAATTCCCCACAACACATATTCGCCCGGTGCAATTGCTGAAACATACGTTTCGACTTCGGGACGTTCGTTTGACGACCCGCCAAGCTACGGGCAATCCCTGGTTGCCGATTTGATTCGCGAAGGAGTCAGCGGCGCGAAAGGATACGTGTTCGAGCCGTACTCGAACGCGATGGCTCACGCGTATCTCTTGTTTGACCGTTACACGTCGAACTACAATCTTGCAGAAAGCTACTTCACGGCGTCATTGATGGTATCGTGGATGGATGTCGTCATCGGCGATCCGAAAACATCAATTACCTTCACGACCGGCTCCTTGCCTGTGCAGCTGGCAAGTTTCACCGCAGCGCCTTATCCGGCCCAGCGTGCGATTCGGTTCGACTGGAGCACGGTTTCCGAGACAAACAACTATGGGTTCTTTCTCCAACGCAAGGGTGAGAACGAAACGCAATTCGTCGATATGCCGAATAGTTTCGTTGCCGGTCATGGAACAACAGTAGAGCCTCGAAGCTATTCCTGGACGTATGCGAACGCACCTGCAGGTTCAGCAAGTTATCGTTTGCGTCAAATGGATCTCGATGGCGCTGAACATTTCAGTGATCCGATTACGGCAACGATGTCTGTCGTTTCGGATGTGGAGGGAACGACGGCGCCCGAGAAGCTTGAGCTGATGCAGAATTATCCCAATCCGTTTAACCCCACGACGACGATCAGATATCAGATATCAGAAGTCAGCCGCCAAAGGCGAGCCTCGCCGGAGGCGGGAGGTCAGAAATCAGAGGTGAGTCATGTGACGCTGAAAGTGTTTGATGTGTTAGGGCGAGACGTAGCAACGCTGGTGAATGAAGTGAAAGCCCCGGGAAGTTATTCTGTTCAATTCGATGCTTCAAACCTCTTGAGCGGCGTTTATTTCTATCGGCTCGCAACTCCCACATTCGCGCAAACAAAATCCATGGTGTTGATTAAATAGGTAAACGCCTCATGCGTCCACTGTCAATTCAACGCTGAATAATTCCTCTCCAGCTTCTCCAGCGTCTGTGAAAAGTTCGAGAGTTTCTCCCGTTCTTTCTCCACAACCTCCTTCGGAGCCTTGTCCACAAAACCCGCGTTGGCAAGTTTCGATTGAACGCCGCCGAGCAATCCCGAGACGCGAGCGATTTCTTTTTTCACTCTCGCTTTTTCGACTTCAATGTCAATCAACCCTTCAAGAGGAATGAACAACTCTTCTCCCTGCACGACTGCGCTTGCCGAGAGTTTCGGACGCGGGGAATCATGGAGAAAGGTGAGCGACGTGACTTTTGCAAGACGCTGGAGGTATCCCGAATACTTTTCCACGCTTTTGGCTGTCCGGTTTCCACTGAGCTTCACGACGAGAGATATTTCCTTCGGTGGCGCAATACTCATTTCTCCCCTGATGTTGCGCAGGGACTCGATGACATTCTGCACAAACAGCATTTCATCTTCCACCTGTTTATTGATGAAGCCTTCATCGGGTTCTCGCATGGGGGCGCGCATGATCGTCTCATCGTGCCTGCGTTCACGAATTGCTTGCCACAACTCCTCCGTTACGAACGGCATGAGAGGGTGAAGCATCCGCAACGCCGCGTCGTATATGTCTACCGCGCGCGCGACAACGGCCTGCTTGACCTCGGCCGGCTCATCGCCATAGAGCCGCGACTTGATCATCTCTACATACCAATCGCAGTAGTCGTGCCAGAAGAAATCGTAAATGTCTTTCGTGACTTTGTTGATTTCGAATTCGTCCATCGCCTTGTGAAGTTCCATCGTCGTCGAATGAAGACGGGAGAGAATCCACTTGTCGGCAAGGTCGAGATGGTCGAGGTGGAATTCGCTGAACTTCCTTCCGAGATCGTAGGTCGGCGCTTCGCCAAGCGAGCCGCGGTTCATCAAGAGAAATCTCCCGGCGTTCCATATCTTGTTTGCAAAGTTCCGACCAAGCTCGTTTTTCTCTTTCGAATACAGAATGTCTTGTCCGAGCGGCGCGAGATACAGAATCGTGAAGCGCACTGCATCGGCGCCGTATTCGGTGATCAGATCGATTGGTTCAGGCGAGTTGCCGAGCGACTTGGACATTTTCCGCCCCTGGGCATCGCGCACGAGACTCGTAAAGTACACATCCTTGAACGGTACATTTTTTTCCAAAGCGGTGCTTCCGGTAAAGCTGGGTCCGAAATGCACTCCGGCCATGATCATGCGCGCAACCCAGAAGAAAATGATATCCGGCGCCGTCACGAGCGTATCCGTCGGGTAGAAGTACGCGAGATCATCAGCCTTGCCGAGCCGTTCCTGCTGCGGCCAATCATGAACGGAAAATGGCCAAAGCCATGATGAGAACCATGTGTCAAGAACATCTTCATCCTGACGCAAATTTGTGCTGCCGCAGTGCGGGCATTTCTCGGGCGCCGTCCGACTGACGATCGGTTGCTTGCACTCCAGCAAACATCGTTCATCTCCAACACAATACCAGACAGGAATGCGATGTCCCCACCACAACTGCCGCGAGATGCACCAGTCGCGGATGTTCGTCATCCAGTGCTCGTAAACCTTCTTCCAGCGGTCGGGATAAAATCGTATTGTTCCGTCGAGCACAACTTTCAACGCCGGCTCCGCGAGCGGCTTCATCTTCACAAACCATTGATCCGAAAGGTACGGCTCGATGATCGTATCGCACCGGTAGCAGCGCCCGACGTTGTTTGTGTAGTCTTCTATTTTCTCGATCAGGTTTGCGGCCGCAAGGTCTTCCACAATGACTTTGCGCGCGTCAGACCGGTCCATGCCGCGATATTTCAGCGGAGCGTTTTCATTGAGCTTTGCGGAGATATCGAACACGTTGATCTGCGGAAGAGTGTGCCGCTGCCCGACCCAGTAATCGTTCGGATCGTGCGCCGGTGTTATCTTGACCATGCCCGAGCCAAACGTAGCGTCAACATATTCGTCCGCGATAATCGGAATGTCGCGCCCGGTAAGCGGCAGCTCGACCATCGTTCCGACAAGATGTTTGTAGCGATCATCGTTCGGATTCACGGCAACAGCAACATCCCCCAGCATTGTTTCGGGGCGGGTGGTCGCGACAACTGCAAACTCCTCGACGAGTCGAGTCTTCGACCGACGGGTCGGGTCGTCGACCAACGTTCCCTTTATCGGGTATTTGATGTAATAGATTTTTCCTTGCTGCTCCGCATGATTCACTTCGTCGTCGCTGATCGCCGTGTGGTCTTTTGGGCACCAGTTTACGATATACTTCCCGCGGTAGATCAATCCCTCTTCAAACATTCGCACGAAGACTTCCCTCACGGCAGCGGAGAGATTCTCATCCATCGTAAAGCGTTCGCGATCCCAGTCGCATGAGCACCCGAGCGTGCGAAGCTGCTTGATGATCGTGCCGCCATATTGCTCTTTCCATTGCGAGACGCGCTCGAGGAATTCCTCACGTCCAAGATCATGGCGGGTTTTGTTTTCCTTCTTGAGCGCCTTCTCCACGACGTTTTGTGTCGCAATTCCTGCATGGTCGGTTCCCGGTACCCAGCATGCTTCAAAACCTCTCATCCGCTTGTATCGGATGAACGCATCCTGCAATGTGTTATTCAGGATGTGCCCCATGTGGAGAACGCCGGTAATGTTCGGCGGCGGAATAACGATCGTGTACGGCTTCCTCTTCGCATTGGCCTCGGCGTGGAAGAATCCACTCTGTTCCCAATGGCGATACCATTTGCTTTCAACTTCCTTGGGCGAATAGACTTTTGCTAACTCTGACAAAATACCACTCCAGATAATGCAGCAGGTGAATGAAAAACTTTCTGCGGGCGATGAGACCCTAACGAACGCGAAACGTCTTTCGAATCTCGGTCGGGTTCCCGATTCTGTCTTTGAGAAGAATTCTTACGGAATGCATTCCGCGTTTGAGCGGCTGAGGCAATCTGTTGATGATCCGCTTGTGCTCACCATCTATCTCCGGCACAACAAACACGTCATCAATGTAGAGCTTTGCTTCTTTATATTCAACGCCGCTGAGGTTGTCTCTCATGCGAAATGAAATGTGGTGAGGCTGCTGCTTGAAACGCTGCGGAGTAACCAGCCGGGAGACCGTCGGAGGTTCCGTGTCGATTTGCAGGGATACGTCACCGAGCCAGCGTTCGAGCTTGTCGACAACATAGTCGCCGTCGCGCTTTCGGGAGGCGAGCAACCAATCGCCGCGTGATTGGTTTCGATAGTACAAGGCTTGCCGAGAATGATATGGCAGGGCGCGGAGCTTCACGGTTATCCCCCGATTCAACACGGTGAAACGTGGAAGAAGCGAATAGTGCACAACAGATCCATTGTCAGGGTAAATTTTCTTTGGCTCAAGGTAGGTCGGTTTGAAAAAAGAAGCCGTATCAACGACGATCACCATCGCTCCGTCATCGACGGAGATCGTAGAACCGGGAAATCCGACAGGATAAATATCGAACTCGTCGCGAGCCGTTTGCGCGCGTCCGTTGACTTCACATGTCGCGATGACGATCCGTCTCCCCGATTGGAGATCCGATGGTCGAAAGGTTGCCGTGTAGGTGTTGTAGTCGGTTTGAAGGGGTGTGAGATTGCTTGTGAGAATGCCTTCCTGAAGGACGATAACCGGTTCCGCGGTAAAAGCGCCATCGGTTTTCAAGACTATGCGAACGAACTCGGATTGAGTTTCGTGCAACAGCTCCGCTGAAGCAATCGGCAGGGGCGTTGTTCGTCGGACAAAGGATCGCGGAAATGCCGGAGCGCCAGCGCTGTTCCGCGAAAAGCCAATCGTGCCGGAAACCTCCGTCGAGTTTCCCTTGAAATCGTTGGAGATGATCCTGAAACGGTGCAATCCTCCTCGAAACATGGCAGTGTTGATCACGCCGGCGTCAAGAGTTCTGGGATGATAGAACGGGAGCCTGTTCGGTGAGTTCATGTACAGCTTTTCGTAACGGCCTTCTTCTTCCGACATCAAAGTGAAATCGTAATGGAGGCCGACCTGGTAGTCATCCTTCGCCGGAGCGCGGTCAAGTTTTACACCGTACAGCAATGAATCATCGAGATAGAGCTTGTGGGAATAGACGCCGCTATTGAAACGCGACCCGTTGATTTTGTCACGCGCGTCAACGGCAAAGCCAAATGTACCGGATACGTACACGGTTTCGTTCAAAACTATAGAGGAACGCACGGGATTCTGAATCTCGATTGTGCGTGATCGGTCCGAGCCATCAACGAACGAGTTCTGAAGAAGCGGAGTTATCGCAATGCGACGAATGCGAGGGAGGCTGTCGTCTTCAAATGCAATAAGTTTGCAGAGAAGCGGATTCACGAAATTGCCGTTCTCATCCCGAATCTCGAAATGAAGATGCGGCGACCCGGTTCCCGTTTCACCCGTATAGGCAATCACTTCCCCTTTCTTTACAGGAAAATCTCCGGGCTTTGGCTCGATGGTGACCGGGTAGCGCTCGAGCCGCAGCTGCTCGTGTCGCACAAGCGCTTCGACGCCGTCATTGAATTTGCTGAGATGATTGTATGTCGTAGAATAGCCGTCGGGGTGTTTCACCCAAATGCTCTTGCCGTATCCTGTGGGGCTTACATGGATTCGCGAAACGTACCCATCGCGCGCTGTGAAAACGCGATAGCCAATATCGTCCCGTGTGCTGATGTCTATGCCGCCGTGAAAGTGGGTGCGCCGGTATTCAGCGAACACCGACGTGAGTATTTTACCGGCGTCGGTCGGGTAGACATAGTCGGAGAAGTCTGTTCTTAACGAATCGTAGGAGTGAAGTTGATGGGGAGAAGATCTCTTGCCAGGTGAATGCGATTGGGGCGTCGAGAAATGGAGCAACGGGAGGAGAAGGATGGCCCAAGCGCAGCCGACAGAAATTCTCGTCATGCTCCCCCGACGTTGTGTTTACCCATGGTGTCCGATGCTGACGATCTCTGCTTGTTGAGGGGAGAAGCTTTGGGAGATGGGGAGGACCTTTCCGCAGATCTCCTGCGCAAGTTCGAGATATGCCGTCGCGCCCTTGGAGTTGATGTTGTAGAGAACGACCGGTTTGCCGTAAAAGCAAGCGTCCGCCAGAGCGGCATCCTTGGGAACCAGCGTCGTGAACATATGCTTGCGGTACTTCGCCTGCAGTTCTCGGATGGTGATGTCGGTTGCCTTGGAATTCTGTTCATGCATCGTGATCAGAATCCCCTCGATCTCGATGAGTTTGTTGGCAACTTCGCGGACCCAGTCAATGTACTTGAAAAACTTGTCAACGGCGTCGAGCGCGAAACTTCCGGGTTTCACAGGAACGAGAACGGAATCGGCTGCGGTAAGAGCGTTTGTTGTCAGACCGCGCAGGAACGGCGGACAGTCAACGATGACATAGTCATACTCACGCGCAATAGTCCGAAAGGAGTTCTTCAATATCATCCTATTGTCGGCGAGCTTCAATACCCGTTCCTCGCGCAGCAGCGTGTGAACGTTGGCAGGCACGACGTGGAGATTCGGGATCTCTGTTTTGTGGATTGCCGTGGTGAGTCCGGAGATGAAGTTGAAAATCTCGTACACTCCGGCTTTAGTATTCGCTTCGGTAAAACCGAGCGAGAGGCTTGCTGCACCCGATGTGTCCATATCCACGAGGAGAGTGCGCTGGTTTGTGAAGGCGAGACTTGCGGCGAGATTGACTGCGGTGGTCGTCTTTCCGACTCCGCCTTTCGGAATTGCAACAGCAATTATTTTTGCCATAAGGGTGGTGATAGAACGTAGAGGAGTTTTTGTTTATTGTACGCTGACCGACAGTTTGCCGACGGACTCGAGCTCAGCTTCGAGTTGGTCACCCGACCTCGCTTCCCCCACGCCTTCAGGTGTACCGGTAAAAATCAAATCCCCAACTTCCAGTGTGAAGATGGAAGAGATGTATGAGATCAATTCCTCGATCGCGAACATCATGTTCATTGTGTTCGAATGCTGCCGCACAATACCGTTGACCTTTAAGCTAATGTCGAGATTGTGCGGCGCGCCGACCAGGTCTCTTTCAACGAACTTCGATATCGGCGCCGAAGTGTCGAAACCCTTCGCGACAGTCCAAGGTAAACCTTTGAGCTTTGCGTCGGCTTGCACATCGCGCAGCGTCATGTCCAACCCTACGCCGAAACCGCCTACATACTCAAGCGCTCGTTCTTCTGGAACGTGTTTTCCTTCGCGTCCAATTGCAACCACCATCTCCACTTCATAGTGCAGTTGCCTCGAGAAGGGTGGCGACACAATCCTTTCGCCATCATGAATAACCGATGTTGAGGGCTTGAGGAAGATAACCGGTGCTTCAGGAATTCCAGCGTTCATCTCCTTTGCATGCGCCGCATAATTGCGACCGATGCAAAAGACTTTTCTGACAATAACTTTCTTACCTGACCCGCGAAACTCGATGAATGACATTACCCATTTCTGTTGTCAGAGCAATACAAATATAATATCCGCAATTTCTTATTACAAGAAGAATCTTAACTATTCTTCACCGACACCGGGAGAAGATCGGGCTTGAGTGGGTTACGCCGAGTTTGACAATCGGCACACGTCCGAGGGGCTTGCAAATGACAATAGACAATATTGCTATTCGTTTCTGGAATGCCTAAAATGTGCCATCAAGTTTTTCTTCTCATAAGAGGACTAAG
>JANNUB010000603.1:0-1547 GCA_031394795.1 Ignavibacteriota bacterium
GATTTCGATGACCACATCATCCGTGACAGGGTGACCTACACACGTGAGCACATACCCCTCGTCCCGCTCGCTTTGCGAGAGTCCCTCCTCTTCATCCAACTTCACTTTGCCTGAAATTGCTTTGCCTCTGCATGCTGTGCAAAGTCCGCTTTGACAGGAATATGGTAAATCAATGCCTTTGTCCAGGGCGGTCTCAAGAATGGTGCGGTTGGGTTGAACTTCGAACTTGTACTCCTGACCGTCGTAGCGTATGGTGACCTCATGCGCCTTCTTGTCCGAAGGACCTGCCGCCTCTTTCTTCTGTTCCTTGTCGATGGTTGGCGTTACAAAACTTTCCTTGAAAATATTCTCCTTTGGAATGTGAAGCTCATTCAACAACGTCTCCACGTTCTTCATCATGCCTTCGGGCCCGCACATCAGGTAGGTAGTCTTGTCGTTGCCCCAGTTGGGAATACGCTCAAATAATTTTTTAAGCATGTCATGGTTCAATAGCCCGGAATATCCCTGCCAGTTCATGGGGGCCTCATCCAGAACATGGATAACGTGAAGCCGGCCCTCGTACAGTGCTTCCCTTCGCGTTAGCTCTTCATTGAATATTATACTCTCCGAATTCCGGTTGCAGTAAATTAACGAGACGATGCTATCAGGTTCCTGGTGGAGTGTGCTTTTGATGTGTGACATCATTGGCGTGATGCCGCTTCCGCCGGCGAACATGACCAGGTGCCTCTTGCGGTCCTTTTCATACTCTGTGGTGAACGACCCCATGGGCTCCATCACTTTGAGGTTGTCGTTTACTCTGAGCCCATCGACCAGGAATGTCGACATCAGGCCGTCATCTACTTTCTTTACCAATACGGCCAGGTCCTCGTCCACAAAAGGTGAAGAACACAACGAGTACGCCCGTCTCACTTCCTTTCCGCCGGGGCTTGCGATCAAGGAAAGAAACTGGCCCGACTTGTACTTGATCTTTCCGCCTTCCGGATGGGAAAACACAATGGTAATAGCATCTTTCGTCTCCCGAATAATGCTTTTGACCTTGAGATTCGTGTAATGAGCCTTAACCTGATTCTCTTCCCCGGGTGGTTTGGGGCTGGTTTCTGACTTCTTAAAAAAATTAAAGGCCATCCGGTGTTGCGTGCAAAGCGAAGGCAAAGCTACGTGTCAAAACGGATTACCTCAAACTTGAAAGGTCAAATATTAAGCCAATAGGTGAATTAGAAGACAAGCGAATAGTTTTTGCCGCCAAAAATAGCCGGAAGGTAGTTCTCCGTATACACCAAAAAGAAATCACTTGCCGGCTTGCACCGCCATTGAAGGCGCGCATTCAGACTGAGGTTGTCTTCGTTTGTATTGCACTGAATGAAGGTGGTTAGAAAACTTTTACCTGTAAATGTCAGATCAAAACGGGGGCTTAACACAAACAGCCGTTGGCTTCCGTAGTTGTCCGGAAGTTTCAGTTCATTGTAGTCAAACCGCACCGAAATGCTTCCAAGGGGTTGGTAGCGAGTGATTGGTTAAAAAGATTTATTTTAGCGGCTTAATAAGCC
>JANNUB010000604.1:0-8037 GCA_031394795.1 Ignavibacteriota bacterium
TCGTATGGCAATGGTCGGTCAATCCCTTCACAAACGGAGACGGAAATAATGCTCAGCGATTATATTCACGCCGTACTCAAACGCGCGAAGTACGAGAATCTTGATGCGAAACAACTGTATGCGGAGGTGCCGGACCTTGCCGGAGTGTGGGCGCAAGGGCAAACGATGGAAGAGTGCAGACAAGAACTCATTGAGGTAATTGAAGGCTGGCTGTTTCTCAAGATTAAAGACGGCGATGTGCTTCCTGTTCTTGACGGCATTGACCTGAACACCAGAGTCGCAGCCGATGCTGAATAGTATTTCGCGACGCGACCTCATCAGAAAGTTCCGCGTGCTCGGTTTCGATGGTCCTCATTCAGGCGGCAAGCATCAATTCATGAGGAGAGGTTCTCTCAAAGTTCACATACCTAATCCACATCAGGAAAGTATCGGCGTTAGTCTGTTATCGCGCGTTCTTCGACAAGCGGGCATCTCCGATGACGAATGGAACAACGCATAGATGGTGGACTTCCCGCCTGCCACCATAGATCGATGAGCGGGTAGGCAGATTCAAGAAGACTGCAGATGGGCACCCCCTCGCGAGTTACTTCTGCTTTGCCCACTCCGCTATTGATTCTCGCCATTCTCTTGCCTAAGTTCCCTCACAGTTTTTGACCTCCCAGTGTTTTCAAGTGTTTAGAGCAAAGGCCATGTTTCTGCACACGAGTTCTTTCCGGGTCTACGACCTCGTAGAGGGGATTGCTTGCTCGGCACTCGTGTTGTTCTTCCTCTCGCATCCTCTTTCTGCGCAGCAAACCGTTAAACCCTTCGAAGAACAGTATCCCTTCTTTCATCGAACCCCACAATTCGAATCTGTCGGCGAGGAGCAAGGGCTTTCAAGTTCTTATTGCCGCGGTCCTCTTTTGGTAGATAGCAGGGGCTTCCTGTGGGTCGGAACGATTGACGGTTTGAACAGATATGATGGATACAAATTCCATATCTATCGCCATGATGTCAATGATTCGAGTTCTATTTCAGGCAGTGCCATTCGCTTTCTGTTTGAGGATCGAAACAGAGTGATTTGGGTTGGAACTTTCGGCTCTGGACTGAGCGAATACAGCCCATCAACGAATTCATTTATCCAATACATGCACGACCCGGATGATTCTACCAGCATAAGCAACAATATCATTCAATCTCTTTTCCAAGATAGAAAGGGTAATCTATGGATTGGAACAGACGACGGCGTAAACAAACTTGTTGCTACGAAATCACCTTCATCCCTGAAGGAGCGATGGAAGTTCAAGAGATACTATCTCCAACCCCGAAGCAGCCTCTCAAAGGATGTGATTGGTTCAATTGGTGAAACGAAGGAGGGGCTGTTGGTGCTGCGTTCAGGGCGCGCGACATACAGTTTTGATCCATCTACTGAACAATTTACAAAACTAGCGTTCGATCCACGCATACCAAAAAGCTTTCAAGGAAAAACAGTCAGGTACCTTACTGAAGATCACGTCGGGCTTTGGTTTAAAAGCGACTCTGGAATTTGTTACTTCGAACGAGAGTCAAACCAATTCGTCAAGGTCGGGAAGAATTCCAAATTTCGTTCTGCGATAGATTCCAGTTTGATCATGCAAATCCACACAGTCGGAAACGGCAGCACATGGTTCGCGACTATGAGTGGGCTCTTCGAATTCCGGAGCAAGACCGACCGCATCCTCCTTCACGAAGATTCGAGGGGCACTGTATCGATTGCAGAAGATAGTGCTCACAATCTCTGGTTTGCGACCAATGGCGGAGGGCTACGGAAACTTAATAAACGCGCTCGTGAGTTTAAAACGTTTGGTCCGACAATTCTCACACGGTTTTTTTTGCTTGAAAGACCAGTTGGTACGCTGATAACTGTAGCCGATACGCTCTTGATTGCAATTGACTCATCTTCAGAGAGACAATTGACTCCTCTCGGGAATCTTGGTGTGCAGGATGGAGACTACGATTCGTCAGGTGGGCTGTGGCTATGGTGCACAAACGGAGTGGCTCGGTACGATGGCCCGACCCGACGGTTAGCATTCTACGGCTTAACTAAGCGAAACTACGACGCAGCTTACACGATGTTGGCCTCACGTATTGATAACAAAGGGTGCATATGGGTAGGTACTCGAGATATGGGTTTATTCAAATTTGATCTGCGCACAAAGAGATTCATCGCACAATTCAGGCGCAGCACCCAGAATCCAAACAGCATCTCTGACGATAGAGTCTTTTCCATTGAGCAAGATGATCGTAACCATCTGTGGCTTGGTTTGGATTTTGGGCTAAACCGATTTAATACAACAACAGAAATGTTCGAGTTGTTTGGGACGGAACAACGAGATTCGAACTCTGTTGCTGGAGACGAAATTGGACAACTATTGAATGATGGAAAATCCTTGTGGCTCGGCACGAACAATGGGTTGAAGCTGTTCGACAAGTCACTTGGCAACGTAAAGGGTCGCTTCAGAAGAGGCAGCCACCTCTCGAATTATGTTTCTGGTTTGATAAAAGATAGAAACGGAACTCTTTGGATTATGTATATGCGAGATGGCATCGCAAGGTTCGATACTCAAACCGGAACCCTGACGACATTTTCAAAAAAGGATGGTTTGCCAACTGATCGCATCCACTTAGGGTATCTGAGAGAGAATGGTGAAGTGGTTTTGTTGAGCAACGATGGCGCTCTCATCACTTTCCATCCTGACAGCATCCGCCCGAGCACATTCATCCCCAACATCGTCCTTACTTCATTTTCTGTTTTCGACAAATCAATCAATTTGCTGGAAGACTCGTTCAGCTACAAACCCATCACCCTCCCTCACGACTCTAACTTCGTTACATTTGAGTTTGCGTCGCTGGACTTGACAGTTCCCGAACGAAACCAACACGCCTACAAGCTCGAAGGCTACGAAGATAACTGGAACTACGTCGGCAACAGACGCGAGGCACATTACACCAAAGTCCCGCCTGGTGAATATGTCTTTCGCGTAAAAGGCACAAACAGCGACGGCGTTTGGAATGAGAAGGGAACGTTCGTCAACATCACCATCACGCCGCCGTGGTGGAAGACAACGTGGGCGTATCTTGGTTATGCACTCATCGCAGGCTTTGTCTTCTACAGTGCTCGCCGCTATGATTTGAATAGAGTGGGACTGAAGCACGATCTTGAATTGAAAGATGTTGAAGCGAGAAAGCTGCAAGAAGTAGGTGAGATGAAGAGCCGCTTCTTCGCCAACATCTCGCACGAGTTCCGCACGCCGCTGACTTTGATACTTGGACCGATACAAAAGTGGCGGCGCTCGCTAAATCCTGAGGAGCGCAGCGACGAAGGATCTCGCGGTCAAATGAATGACGAGATCCTTCGCCGCCACCCCGCATCCCGTGCTTCGGCTCAGGATTTAGGGACAGACTTAGGGATGATGGAGCGCAACGCGCAGCGTCTCCTCCGCCTTATCAACCAACTTCTCGATCTCTCGAAGTTGGAAGCCGGCGGCATGAAGCTGCAAGCATCGAAGCAAAACATCGTCCCGTTTGTGAAAGGCATCGCGCAATCATTCGAATCATCTGCAGGACGAAGAGGCATCGCCCTCACCATCGAAGCGGAAAGCGAGAACATCGAAGCGTATTTTGATCGCGACAAGTTGGAGAAAATTCTTGTCAACCTGCTGTCGAACGCGTTTAAGTTTACAGGAGAAGGAGGATCGGTTTCCGTATCAATAGGTCTCCGTAGGGACGTTCTCCGAAAGGAGTCCTTCGGACAATTGAACGTCCCTACGGAGGTCTTCGCTATCTCTGTCGCAGACACCGGCATCGGCATCCCACAAGATCAACTCGATAAAGTCTTCAACCGCTTCTACCAGGTCGATGCATCGCAGACACGCGAGCAGGAAGGCTCAGGTATCGGACTTGCGCTGACGAAAGAACTTGTTGAACTTCATCACGGCTCAATTAGTGTTCAAAGCGAAGTTGGTAAAGGAACGACGTTCGTTGTAACGCTCCGGCTCGGCAGAGAACATTTGAAGGATGACGAGACTGTTGAGACGTTGGATATAGAACGCCGAATGGGAGAAGGGGCGAAAGGGCGAGAGGGAGATCGCCCGCTCTCCGATTCTCCCACTCTCCCCGTCTCGCCTTCCGTAACAGACGACGGACAATTGCACACGGAACCTGCCGGGCAAACCGCACCACTTGTTCTGATAATAGAGGACAACGCCGATGTACGGGCATACATCAAAGAGTATCTCGTTCCAACATACCTATTTGAGGAAGCAAGAGACGGAGCCCAAGGAATTGCCAAAGCGAAAGAACTCATTCCCGATTTAATTATCTCTGATGTGATGATGCCGAAGATGGATGGCTACGAAGTGTGTAAGCAGTTGAAGCGCGATGAAAAGACAAGCCACATCCCCATCATACTCCTCACTGCAAAAGCCGGACAAGAGAACAAGCTCGAAGGACTCGAAACCGGCGCTGATGATTACCTGACGAAACCGTTCGATGCTCAAGAGCTTCTTGCGAGAATGAAAAACCTGATCGAAGTAAGAAGAAAACTCAGAGAGAAGTTTGAGAAAGGGAAAGTGCTGAAGCCCGGCGAGATAGCCGTAACCTCGATGGACGATCAGTTCTTGCAGAAGGTGATGGCAATTGTGGAGAAGAAAATTGGTGATGAGAAGTTCAGAGTCGAGGAGTTTGCCGAAGAGGTGAGCATGAGCCGCTCGCAATTGCACCGCAAACTTACCGCTCTCACGAATCAATCGCCTTCGGACTTCATTCGCTACATGCGGTTGCACAGAGCGAAGCAGTTGCTCGAACAGAATGCAGGCAATGTTTCTGAGATTGCATTTCAAGTGGGCTTCAACTCGGTCGCGTATTTCTCGAAATGTTTTCGCGAACAGTTTGGCGTTGTACCCAGTGAAGTCGCGAGATCATGATGGATGCTCTGAACGACATCAACAGAAAGGCGACTCTTGCGAGTCGCCTTTGCTTTTTGCAAACTGTAGGGCGACTCTAAGAGTCGCCCTACAACCTGATTACGTCCCCGCGCTGTAATCCTCGTTGTACTTGATCTGCTCGGGCGTCAGCTTATCAATCGAGTAGCCCATCGTCCTCAGCTTGACGCCGCCGATCTCTTGATCTTGCTCGACGGGAATGTCGTGCACGCCGTTTTCAAGCTTGTGTCCGTTCGTGTGCGCTTTTGCGAGCCGGATTTGCGAGAGGAACTGGTTCGCGAACGACATGTCCATCACCTCCGACGGATGTCCTTCCGCCGCTGCGAGGTTCACGAGCCGGCCTTGCGCGAGCACGTAGATGCGTTTGCCGTTCTTCAACACGTATTCTTCATTGTCATCGCGGATGGTTCGCTTCGACTTTGTCAGCTTCGCGAGATCCTCAAGATTGATTTCACAATCGTAGTGTCCCGTGTTGCAGACGATCGCGCCATCCTTCATCTTCTCGAAGTGACGCTTCACGATAATGTCTTTCACGCCGGTTGCGGTAATAAAGATATCGCCGATCTTTGCCGCGTCGTCCATTTTCATCACGCGCACGCCGTCGAGCGTTGCCTTCAGCGCGGCGGTGGGCTTCACTTCGGTTGCAATGACGCTTGCGCCGAGACCTTGCGCTCGCGTCGCGACGCCTTTGCCGCAATGTCCGTAGCCCGCAACGACGATGTTTTTGCCCGCGAGCAGAACGCTCGTTGCGCGCAGCACGCCATCAAGCGTTGATTGTCCTGTGCCGTACACATTATCGAAATCCCATTTCGTCTCGGCATCATTGACAGCGATGACGGGATATTTCAACGCGCCATCCGCAGCCATCGCGCGCAAACGGTGAACTCCCGTCGTTGTCTCCTCGGTTCCGCCAATCACGTACTTCTCTGCAAACTCGGGATGATTTTTGTGAATAGTGAAAATCAGATCGGCGCCGTCGTCGAGCGTAAGGTTCGGCTTCAGCTTCAACGTCTCCTCGATGCACCAGTAGAATTCTTTCACGTTCATGCCGTGCCACGCGAAGATGCTGATGCCTTGCGCCGCAAGCGCAGCAGCGACCGCGTCGTTCGTCGAAAGCGGATTGCAACCGCTCCAGCTCACTTTCGCTCCCGCAATGATAAGCGTTCGCACGAGCACTGCCGTTTCTTTCGTCACGTGCAAGCAGCCCGCAATGCGATAGCCCTTGAGCGGCTTCGCCTTCCGATATTTTTCGCGGAGCGTCATCATCACGGGCATGCGCGACTCTGCCCATTCGATCAGTCTGTTGCCTTCATCGGCGAGTTTGAGATTCCTGACTTTGTACTTTCCGGGTACGAGATTCATGTGTTCCTTTTTAAAAGTTTTTGTTAACTACCGTGCCGCACGTCGAAATGTATCCACCAAATCCAGATTCTCCCACGTAAAATCCTTGTCGTCGCGTCCGAAGTGGCCGTACGCGGCAGTCTTTTGATAGATGGGTCTCTTCAGTTTCAACCGCGCAATCAAACCGGCGGGAGTCATGTCCACTTCTTTCCTAATGATGCGTTCAAGTTCGTCGTCCGGAATGCGGCCTGTGCCGTTCGTGTCCACGTGAATCGAGACTGGCTCCGCGACGCCAATCGCGTACGCGACCTGGATCAGGCATTCATCGGCGAAGCCCGAGCCGACAATATTCTTTGCGATATGCCGAGCCGCGTATGCGGCGCTTCGGTCCACTTTCGACGGGTCCTTACCGGAAAACGCGCCGCCGCCGTGCGGCGCCCGCCCGCCATACGTGTCAACAATGATCTTCCGTCCCGTCAAACCGCTGTCGCCGTGCGGCCCGCCGATTTCAAATCGGCCGGTGGGATTAACATGCACAATCAGTCCGTTCGGACGAAGATGTGCGGGAATGACTTTCCCGATGACATGCTCGACGACGTCCTCTCGAATTCTCTTTTGAGAGATATTGCCATCGTGCTGCGTGGAGACCACAACGGTGTGGACACGAACGGGCTTGCGACCGCTGTACTCAATCGTGACTTGCGACTTTGCATCCGGACGCAGGTACGGCATCAATTTCGGATTGTTCTTGCGGATATCGGCAAGACGCTTCACTAACTTGTGAGCGAATTGAATTGCCATCGGCATCATCTCGGGGGTTTCATTGACGGCGTAGCCGAACATCATCCCCTGGTCGCCGGCGCCCTGCTTCTTCTTTTTCTTTCTGCTTGCATTCACGCCCCTGGCGATGTCGGGCGATTGTGAGTGGAGCGCCGCGAGAATGCCGCACGAGTTCGCTTCGAACATGTACTCCGCTTTTGTGTAGCCGATTTTCCGAATCACCTGCCGCACAGTTTCGGGAATGTTGACCCATGCGTTCGTCGTCACTTCGCCGGCGACAACGACTTGTCCCGTTGTCACAAGCGTTTCACACGCGACGCGCGAGTTCGCGTCCTGCTTCAGCATTTCGTCCAATATCGCATCGGAGATCTGGTCCGCTACCTTGTCCGGATGTCCCTCGCTAACGGATTCGGACGTAAACAAATACTTCATGGTATTCCTTCGTTAAAAAAATAATTGAGAAAGCGCCACTCGATGAGAACTCACGGCGGGCAAAATTGGAGGTCTCAGAAACCCTGCGTGTTGTTCAATAAAAATCTATCTCTGATGAGCCCCCGACGTTGATGCGCTTGTAGCTCCCCTTTACAACAGCCCCGTTGCCGACGATGGAGTTGTCCAGCAGCGCTTTGTGCACCTGCGCGTCTTCACTGATAATCGAATTCCGAATCACCGACTCCGTGATGACGGCGTTGTCGCCAATCGTGGTGAACGGGCCGATGATGCAGTTCGATATCTTTGCCGACGGCGCGATATAGACAGGCTCGTTCACAACAACACCCGGCAGCTGGCGCAACGTGGATTTCTTTTCTAACAGCGCGCGGTTCGTCGAAAGGAGCGTCTCCGGTTTCCCGCAGTCGTACCAGCCCTCAACATTGAAGGTCGTCATCTTTTCGCCCCGCTCGATCATCATCTGCATCCTCCCTGGCGATACCAACGGCGACTGCTTCGTCGACCA
>JANNUB010000004.1:0-6753 GCA_031394795.1 Ignavibacteriota bacterium
CTTAAGGAGCACGCGCTCCAGCGTGTTGACAATGGTGCGGGGCAGCACGGTGGCGTCAACAGACTCCTCCTTGATCATGAAATCCTCTACACCAAACTTCATCACTTCAATGGCAAGCCGAAAGTCCCTGCTCGATGTGAGGAAGATGATCGGAGTTTCGATTCTCTGCTCCCGGATTTCTCTGACAACATCCAGCCCATCCTTCTCCGGTAGGTAGTATTCGATGATAGCGAGGTGAATTGACGGATTGCTTTTCAGCTCGGCGATTGCCGAGTCGCCATCCTGTTTCCAGACAACATTGAATTTCTTCCCCTGATACTTCAAGAGCAGGTGCTGCACGACAGCCATGTAGCTCGTATCGTTATCGACAAAGAGCAGATGAATTACGTCGGGTGTTTCCATTCGGTTCAGCTATGTGGGATAAGAAAGGTCGGAATGAAGTATAGTAAGAGTTTGGATTACTTGCAATGTCTGTCTCGGCTCGGCCACCCGTGCCGGTCACTCATCTCAAAAGTGTGACGCGTGCCTCGTTGGATTATTGATTTTCTTTGATTCTTTGCCTATCATCTTCAGTGTTTT
This sequence comes from Ignavibacteriota bacterium, assembly GCA_031394795.1. GTDB lineage: Bacteria > Bacteroidota > Ignavibacteria > UBA10030 > UBA6906 > CAADGV01. The sequence continues at coordinate 580 of JANNUB010000004.1, forward strand.
TTTTCATGACGAGGGACTTTTCAATGGCTGAAAAAAGAAAGATTTTAGTGGTTGACGATGAGGATGCCCTCCGCACCGTATTGAGTGCGGAACTGAACAGCGAGGGCTATGAAGTCGGCACCGCTGCAGACGGTATGGAGGCTGTCGGCGAGCTGCAGAAAGCCACCTACGACCTGGTGTTGCTCGACATCAAAATGCCGAACATGAATGGTTTCGAAGTCCTGAAGGTCATCAAAGAGAAATACGCCGGCACGAAAGTGATCATGTTGACGGGATTCGCCGACCTGAAGAACGCCATTGAATCGAAGAAACTCGGCGCGGAGGATTTCGTGAGTAAACCGTATGATTTGGTTGATCTCTTGACGACTATCGACCGGGTGATGAGCGACTAGTTTCGCGAGCGCCTCCCATGGCAAAGAAGTACAACCTCCTCATCGTTGACGACGAAGAATACCTTCGCACTCTTCTCGAAAGCGAGCTTGGCGACAGTGAAGAATTCACGGTGGATACCGCTGCCGATGGAAGCCAGGCAATCAACAAAATCCAGCAAAAAGTTTTTGACGTTGTCCTCCTCGACATCAAGATGCCGCGTGTGAGCGGCATCGAAGTGCTGCAATTCCTCCACCAGTACTCCCCGACAACCCAGGTCATCATTCTCACGAATCACGCCGACTACAAGACCGCAATTCAAACGATCAAAATGGGCGCGTACGACTTTCTCGCGAAGCCGTACGACATTGACGAGCTCTTCAATACGATTCATCGTGCAATCGAGCGCAAAGAGCTCTTCATCGACAATAAGCTGATGAAGAATGAGCTGTCGCGCAAAGGCGGGAGCAACGAATTGATCGGGCAGAGTCCGGCATTTCTCAAACTGATCGAAAGCACGACGAAGTTCGCCAACAGCGATTCCTTTGTGTTGGTTCAAGGCGCAAGCGGTACGGGCAAGGAGCTGATTGCGAATCTGATCCATCGCCGGAGCCCGCGCAGTCATCGTCCGTTTGTGGCAGTCAACTGTGCCTCGATTCCCGACACATTGCTGGAGAGCGAAGTATTCGGCCACGAGAAGGGTGCATTCACAAACGCGTATGCAGCGAAGCAGGGACTCGTTGAAGTTGCAGCCGGCGGTACACTCTTCCTCGATGAAGTCGGCGATATCAGCCCGGCGATCCAACCGAAGCTCCTTCGCTTTTTGGAAAGCGGGGAATTCCGCCGCGTCGGCGGAACGCATGTACTTACGGTGGATGTCCGGGTTGTCAGCGCGACGAACAAAGATCTGCGCGAAGAGGTGAAAGCCGGACGATTCAGGGAGGATTTGCTCTACCGGCTGAATGTCGTGACGCTCCGCGTGCCGGCTCTCGCTGAAAGAAAAGAAGATATTCCGTTGCTCGCAGAATATTTTCTTCAGCGAAAAAGCAAACAGAAGTCCCCAAAGAAGTTTTCGCAGGGAGCAATTGACTTGCTGATGTCGCACGACTTTCCCGGCAACATCCGAGAGTTGGAGCATGTGCTGGAAGGGGCAGTGCTCCTTTCGTCGGGCGAATACATCGAGCCAACGGATCTGTCCATTTATTATCACCGTCCGGAAATGCCTGCAACGCCCGGTTTCCACGAACCTCTTGAAACAGTCTCTCTTGACGAGCTTGAACGGCGCCACATCGAGCGCGTTCTGAAGCAAAACGACTACAGCCGCGTGAGGACGGCGGAACAACTTGGAATTTCCAAGAAGACTCTGTACTTGAAAATAAAACAATACGGGTTCAACATCGATGAGTAGTCCTCGCCAAGTACATTGGCCATCAAAGATTCTTTTTGTCCGCGCCGAAACTTTTAACTCTCCTTACAGGAAAGCCGGAGCTGTCTGACCAACAGGTTCGGCTTTCTGCCTTGCTTAGAGGTATTCAGTCGGCGTTTGCGGGAATCTCCACCTTTCCGGGATTGCTTTTCCTGTCACTTTTCCGTTTCTTTTACCAGCATTCGACGAATTCGCCCTGTATTGCTTTTTGTGAACAGGGCATTTTCACATAGACACCTTTCCGAGGAATTCATGCCGAAGTTTCAAGGAGTGGATTACTACAACATTGATAGCTTGCTGACGGAGGAAGAGCTTCTCATCCGCAACACGGTGCGCGAGTTTGTGGATGACAACGTTATTCCAATCATCGAAAGGCACGCGCGGGCAGGAACATTCCCAATGGACTTAGTACCCAAGATGGCGGAGCTGGGACTGTTCGGTCCGACACTCCCCGCGAAGTATGGATGCGCGGGGCTGAGCAATGTCGCCTATGGGCTGATCAACCAGGAGCTTGAACGCGGCGACAGCGGCGTGCGGAGTTTTTCGTCGGTGCAAAGTTCTCTCGTGATGTATCCGATCTACGCCTACGGCTCTGAAAAGCAGAAAGACTACTGGCTCCCGAAACTCGCGAAGGGTGAAGCGATCGGCTGCTTCGGCCTGACCGAGCCGGACTACGGCTCGAATCCCGGAGGCATGATTACGCGCGCAGTCGAAGTGAGCGACGGCTACATCATCAACGGCGCAAAGATGTGGATCACCAACGGGACACTCGCCGATGTTGCCGTTGTGTGGGCGAAGTTGAACGGCGTTATACGCGGTTTTCTTGTCGAGAAAGGAAGGAAAGGTTTCTCGGCGCCGGAGATGAAAGGAAAGCATTCGCTTCGCGCGTCGGTTACGAGCGAGCTGATTTTCCAGGACGTTCACATTCCGAAAGAAAACATTCTTCCGAATGGCGGCGAAGGACTGAAACTTCCGCTCGGCTGCCTCTCCCAAGCGCGCTATGGTATTGCATGGGGTGCTATCGGCGCGGCGATGGGCTGCTACGACTCTGCGTTGAACTACGCGAAGACGCGCATCCAGTTCGATAAACCGATTGCGTCGTTCCAGTTAACGCAGGAGAAACTTGTTCACATGATTACGGAGATTACGAAGGGACAGCTTCTCTGCTTACAGTTGGGGAGATTGAAGGACGCGGGGAAAGTTCGCCCGCAACAAATTTCGTTTGCAAAGCGGAACAATGTCTTCCACGCGTTGCAGATTGCCCGCGACGCTCGCCAGATTCTTGGAGCGAATGGCATCCTCGATGAATATCCCGTGATGCGCCACGCGGCAAATTTAGAATCGGTCATCACATACGAAGGAACGCACGAGATGCACACACTGATTGTGGGAGAAGATATTACGGGGATTGCGGCGTTTGTATGACTCTCCGATTCGTCATTCTGAACGGAGCGAAGCGGAGTGAAGAATCTCACCGCTTTTGAAATAGTGGATTAATGGATTAATGGATTAATGGAGTGATGGAGTAGTCGTGTTTTCGATTGATGGAAAGACTCCTATTTGAAAATCTCCGACATCGTTTGGCTTCCACAAATTGTTGAGAAGCTTGCTCAAAAACATAATGTCAATCGTCGCGAAGTACGAGAAATTTTGGATTCTACCTGCCACTTCCGCTTTGCCGAAAAAGGACATGAGGCTGGTGAAGATGTATATTCCGCTTTTGGTCAGACGGAAGCTGGCCGTTATCTTACGGTGTATTTCATCTACAAGAAAGGATGGTGGAGCCAACCAACTCCATGACTTTCAACTATTGGTTACTCATTTTCGGGCGAACCATCGTCTTGACATATACCAACACTAGCGTGAACAAAAAAATCCTTCTTGAAGCCCTCACGTACGACGACGTTCTCCTCGTCCCCGCGAAGTCGAGTGTTCTGCCGCGTGAAGTGAGCGTGAAAACAAAACTCACGCGCAATATCGAGCTGAACATTCCACTCATCAGTGCGGCAATGGACACCGTTACGGAGTTTGACATGGCAATCGCCATGGCGCGTGAAGGGGGCATCGGAATTCTTCACAAGAACATGAGTCTTGCACAGCAGGTCGAGCAGGTGCATCGCGTGAAGCGTTCTGAAAGCGGGATGATACTCGAGCCTGTCACCGTGCGGGCGAATCAGAAAGTGCGCGACGTGTTGACGCTGATGAAGAAGTACAGTATATCCGGTATCCCTGTCGTGGATCGGAACAACAAGTTTATCGGCATTATCACCAACCGCGACCTTCGCTTCGAGCCTGATGAAGATGCGCTTGTCGAAGAAATCATGACGAAAGAGCATCTCATCACAGCGCCTGTCGGCACGACGCTCCACCAGGCGGAACGTCTTCTCCAAAAACACAAAGTGGAAAAGCTCCCCGTTGTCGACAAGAGCGGCATTCTGAAAGGTCTTATTACGTTCAAGGATATTCTGAAGAAGAAAAGGCATCCTGACGCATGCAAAGACCGGCACGGTCGCTTGCGGGTAGGCGCGGCGGTTGGCGTTACGGCCGATACGCTCGAGCGAGTTGAAGAGCTTGTGAAAGCGGATGTTGACGTCATTGTTGTGGATACCGCTCATGGACACTCGCGCGGCGTGCTCGAAACGGTGAAGCGAGTGCGAAAGAAATTTCCGAAGTTAGACCTCATCGCAGGCAACGTCGGTACGGCAGAAGCGACGCGCGACGTTATTCGCGCAGGAGTTGATGGAGTGAAAGTCGGCATCGGTCCCGGCTCGATTTGTACGACGAGAGTCGTGGCAGGCGTCGGCGTTCCGCAAGTGACTGCGGTGATGGAGTGCGCGAAAGCTGCAGCGAAGAGCGGCGTTCCGATTATCGCCGACGGCGGCATCAAACAAACGGGCGACATTGCTAAAGCAATTGCTGCCGGCGCCGACTCGATAATGATCGGCGGGTTGTTTGCTGGAACAGATGAAAGTCCGGGCGAGAAGGTCTTGTACGAAGGGCGCAGCTACAAAATGTATCGCGGCATGGGTTCGATCGAAGCGATGAAGCAAGGAAGCAAAGACCGCTATTTCCAGGATGTTGAAGACGACATTCAGAAGCTCGTTCCCGAAGGAATTGAAGGACGGGTGCCGCACAAAGGTCCGCTCGGCGACACGATCTACCAGATGGTCGGCGGCTTGCGCGCTGCGATGGGCTACTGCGGCTGTGCAACAATAGCCGAGATGAAACGCAAAGCCCGTTTCGTCCGCATGACGGACGCCGGCTTACGCGAAAGTCATCCACATGACATCGCAATAACGAAGGAATCGCCAAACTACAATCTCCGATAATCCGACCGAATGAACTCCGATCGCATTGCACGGGTTCGTCATGAAATGGCAAAGAACGGGCTCGACTCGCTGATCGTCTCGTCACTCGTCAATATTCGTTACCTCACCGGCTTCACCGGGTCGAACGCCCTCCTCGTTGTTAAGCACATGTCGTCGGTGTTTCTTTCGGATATCCGGTACGTCGTTCAAGCGAAGCGCGAGGTTCGAAATTGCAAGAGGATTGTTATTTCGAACATTGGCGTATTTGAAGAAGCGGCGAAAAAGAGACTCCTCGGGAGGGAGAAGGTAGGATTCGAATCGCAGCAGATCACGTACGCGCAGTATCGGACCTTGCGAAAGTTGTTTCCGGAAACTTCCTTTGCATCAACATCCAACATTGTTGAAGACGTCATGCTGGTGAAGGACGAGGACGAAATAGCGATGATACGGCGCGCTGCGGCAATTTCAGACCGGGTATTCGACGAGATTGTGAAGCTGGTGCGTCCGGGAGTGCGCGAATGCGACATTGCCGCCGAAATTTCCTATCTGCATAAAACGTATGGGGCGGAGCGCGATGCTTTCGAGACGATCGTGGCGAGCGGCGAGCGCAGCGCCCTTCCGCACGCGCGCGCCACTGAAAAGAAGATCGCTTCCGGCGAACTCGTTACGCTCGATTTCGGGTGCGTTGTCGGAGGGTACAATTGCGATTTGACACGGACACTTGCCGTGGGAAAAATTCCTTTGCAGGCGAGGAAGATGTATAGCGCCGTGTTGGAGGCGCAGCAGGCAGCGATTGCCGCGGCACGTGGAGGCATATGGGCAAAAGATCTGGATGCGGTCGCGAGAACATCAATTGCCCGGCGGGGCTTTGCGAAGTTCTTCAATCACTCACTCGGTCATGGACTCGGTTTGAATGTTCACGAGCGGCCAAAGGTTTCACGCCTCAGCAAAGAACAATTGAAAGCCGGAAGTGTCATCACCATTGAACCGGGCGTGTACATTCCCGACCTTGGCGGCGTGCGCATTGAAGACGATGCCTTGCTGACTCACAATGGCTGCGCGGTTTTGAAT
>JANNUB010000022.1:0-4358 GCA_031394795.1 Ignavibacteriota bacterium
TGTTTTTTGAGATGCGCCAGATGCGCCTTCAGGAGCAGCTCGCACGTCTTTTGGACATTGTAATCCAGGGTAGAATAGATGTCGGCGAGGTTCTGCCGCTCAGCCTCCGGCAGAATGTTCAGCACCATTGTCGTGAAGTGAGGGGCTTTGAATTGCGTGCGGCCCGGAGCGAGCACTAATGGCTCTTCGGCAGCGCGCGCGCTTTCAGCATTCGATATGCGTCCCTCCTGCTCCATTCGATCCAGTACATACGTCTGCCTTCGGCGGACGCGCGTGAAATGTCTGTACGGATCGTTCAACGCCGGCGAGTTTGGAATTGCGATAAGAAACGCGGCTTCTGCAATCGAAAGCTGTGCTGCCGGCTTTTCGAAGTACAGCCATGCCGCCGCATCAATGCCGAAGGTCTGATTCCCAAATGGAACGCGATTGAGGTATTGGAGGAGAATTTCATCTTTCGACATCATGCGCTCGAGGCGCAGCGCGTACCAGGCTTCACGGATTTTTTCGGTAAGGGTTCTGCGGGGACGATACACATTCCGAATCACCTGCATCGTAATCGTCGAGCCGCCACTGGCGATCCTTCCCGCTCGTAGATTCTGCCATGCAGCCCGCGCCAGTGCGATCGGGTCAACACCGGGATGACGGTAGAAACGCGCGTCTTCCGTCGCATCGAGAGCGTTCACAATATTCGGCGAGATTTCTTTGAGCGAACACCAACGACCTTTGCCTTCTTCACTCGAGAGAACTTCCCGCAGAAGTGCGCCATGCCTATCCAGGATTCGAAGCGAAGTGATATCCGACGAATGGAAGAGACTCTGGTCGAGTGAAATGAACAATGAGGCGATGAACATAAGGCTGCTCAACGCAATCGCGGCTATTGATACTTTGGCAATCAGTCTCACATCCTTTCTAAATGTAGTAGCTGCCTACTTGATTTCTATTTGAGTGCTTACCGTCTGCCCGAATACCTCCGGCTCGTACATCATCTCGGCATACGTGGGAGGCAGCTCGAACTTCCCGAACGCTGTTGCGCGCGCGAGATACGAGAACGTGTGAACTCCGGCGGCAAGCTCGTCGGCAAACAGCTGGACCCGGTCGTCCTTGAACTCGTGATGATTGAATGAACCCCACCAGCGATACTGAGATTCCTGCGATAGGATATCGCTTAACATGCGCGACAACTCCGTGCTTTCCGTTGAAAGCGATGTATTGACAGACTCAAATCCGGCGGGGAGAGGATCATCAAGTGCGACGAAGTTCCGTTGCTGCGGAGTGAGCACGCGGAGCGTCACTTTCACAATCGAGCCTGCTGCAAATGTCCTCGCGTCCGACGGTGTCGGCTGAGAAGGCGAGGCTCGAAGCAGTTCCATGGTTTTGAACACCGCTATTCCCTCGTCGCGCACCGGCGCTTCGCCCTTCGGATAGTACGACATCCGAATGCCTGCGTAGAGCATACCGGGTCCATCTTTTTTCATCTGAACATCAAGCTCTTTCCCGCGCTCGTCCAGATCCTTCAGGGTTCTTTCTATTTTCAGTCCCCGCCCCGAGAATACATGCGAGAGAATCGCTTTTCCCGCAACGAGAATTTCTCCCTTGAAATTCGGCTCTTCGCTTTCGAATTTCTTGAAATAGGTCGAGAGCGCGTCGACGACGTAGATGTTCTCCTGAGTATTTTCCCATCGGCCTGATTTCCGGTCCTGCATAAGCCAACGCACAATCTTGGCGGGGAAATCCGCTCTGCCACCGACGGCATTGCCGCCGACGGCATTCGCTTCGAGAAGCGCCTGCAGGATGATCGCGGTCGTGCGCGTGTTCGAGCTCCAACACCATTCGAGTCCATGCACATTCGGCTCTTCGAAATGCGCGGTGGTCGGATTCACTTTTGTGTTGTTGAGAAGATTCGTTGCGATGGCGTTTATCATTTTTTGGTTTTTCGTCGACGCGGCAATTGCTTTCAGCAGATAGGCTTTTGCGAACAACGGAATGCGGTCGAGGTTTTTGAAATACCGCTCGTAGTACGCGGGCTCGGGCTTCTTGAGCAGCGCGAGGGTGTAGAGGATAAGTGTCTTTGTGCCCGCCCACGCATTGTGCGAATAAGGATATTGCGGCATGTTGTCCTGATAGCGCAGGACGCCTTGAATGTACTCGGTGCCGCGGTCAAGCATCTGTTTGTTGACTGCATAGCCGTTGCGCGTCGCCTGCGCAAGAGCGTACATCACAAACGCGGAGGCGTACGGCGAATCTTTTCCATCACCTGACCAGTATGAAAAACCGCCATTCCAAATCTGATAACTTTTGAATTCGTTGAGAACCGTTTTGACGACTGCTTTTGCATCTTTCCCTTTCAAAACCTCAAGCCCGAAGGCTTCAACCATTTCTCTTCCGAGGATGATAGGCAGAACTCGCGAGGCTTTTTGTTCAATGCACCCATACGGATAGTCAAACAGATAGCTCACACTGTTTTCCAATCCCGTAAGCGCAGTTGAGGCGGCGGTGAATTCAAGCGAGCCTAAATCCTCATACACGTTCAGCGGCACTTTCAGTTTCGAATCGAGAGACGTTTGCACTGCTTCATATTGAGCAACCGTCTCTTTGCGCCTCGGCATCTGAATCGGGATGCTTACCGTCAAGCCGTCCGTTTCTTTATTCATTGCAGCTTGAAATGTGAATACGGCTTTGCCCATATTGCGCGCGTCAAAGCGCTGACGTATTTCCTTACTTTCGCCCGGATGCAGTTTGAACTCTACCGTTTCCTTTCCGGTAAACCGAATTCCCTTGCTCGATGTTTTCAGTGCGACATTTCCCGAAACATCCGAAAAATTGTGAACGACAACACCCGCTTCAAATATATCTCCCACCCGCGCAAACCGGGGGAGCGAGGCTTGCAACAACAGCGGCTTCGCAACCGTGAACACGTTCTCACCATACCCAAACTCACTCTTCTTCGATTGAGCAACGCACATGATCTTGAATGTCGTGAGATTGTCCGGCAGCTTGAATGTCACGGTGAGATTGCCCGCGCTGTCCGTGTGCAGCGCCGGATTCCAATACGCCGTGTACTTGAAGTTGCCGCGCGTCTCCACTCCGCCCAAGTCAACGCCGCCACCGCCCCCTTCATCTTCCCCTTTCTCTCCGAAACTTCTCGCGAGAACGATCTGCGCGCGCGATTCCGTCGTAGAGACGGCAAGCGGTCGCGGTCCGTAGAAACTCTCGAACGGATCGGGAAGCGTGTAACCGATCAAATTCAAAACGCCTTTGTCTGCTACGCTCATGGTAATTTCACCGGCGGCGGGTTTGCCCCAACTGTCTTTCACGCTGAGAGAAACAGTCACCACCTCGCCCGGCCTGTATTGCAGCTTTTCTGTTTTTGCTGCAACTGAGAGATGCCTCGTTCCCGGATCCACTTTGAGCTGCACGTAGCCGATCTTGAACGACGGCCTCCCGACGTCTTTTGCCTGTTCGATCTCCGATGGCTTGCTCATCCTTCCCTGGAGCAGCAGGACGGAGACAAACACATTCGGCAGCGATCGTTCCGTGAGCGGGATTGCGATCTCCGGCGCGCTTCCTTTCAGCTTCGTACGCCAATGCCGCATGATCCCTTCCCGCTCGATCGAAATGAGCGCGGTCGCTTCTTCGTAGGGATTTTTCACGATGATCCGCGCAATCTGTCCGGGCTTGTACTCTTTTTTGTCGGCAATCAGCTCGATGCGATCGTCGTCGCTTCGCTGCCACGCGACGTAGTCCGAGCCGCTCGCGTAGAAATACGCGTCGCTCCTCACTGCGTTGCCGCGTGAATCTTTCCCGGAAAGTTCGATGACGTAATACCCCGATTGCTTCGGCGTGAATGTCCGGGCAACCGGCTCCGAGCCTGTGACTATCTGACCTGAATCAACTGTCGTTTCAACAATGTCCGTTTGCCATGTGTAACTTCCATTAACGAGCTTGCGGACCGAATTCCACTCGCGCCTTACAATCGTGTAGCGAAGATCTTGCGCCGGGAGAATCATGCCGTCCGGGCTTACAGACACAGTCTTGAAAATAAGAGCGCTGTCTTTGCCGATGAATGTCGTCGCCGGTTGAATGCCGATGTAATACTCCCCCCCGTGAATCAAGACCGACGTACGTCCCGAAATCGTTTGCCTGCTGGGCGATGTGACATCGCCTTCAAGAACGAGATTCCCCGTTGCCAGGATATCACCGACGTGCGTTTCAACTTCGGCATCCAGCGTGCCTTTGTTGTTCAGCGCCGTGTCAGTCGAGACGATGAGCTTCGCCTGTGGACCTGCGTTTGCGTCGTCCCACGTGTTCCTTCCAAACCAATACCCTTCCCATCCGTTCGGTTGGAACCATGACGGGTC
>JANNUB010000071.1:0-13244 GCA_031394795.1 Ignavibacteriota bacterium
TCCGTTTTCGTGCGAAAAGATTTGGAAGATGCTGAACCTCCCCGGCAGTGCGGCGAAACAACATTGGCATGCATCGTCGGAGTTGACGATTCCTGCGGGACACCAACTTGGCGCAGTCGAGATTCTTTTTACGAAAATTGAGGATGAAGTGATCGAACAAGCAACGAAAGAAACAACGGGCGCCGTTGTGCAGAGTCCGGCGGCGAACCCGACAGAAGGGAAACCGGCAATCACTATTGACGATTTCAAGAAAGTGGAATTGCGCGTCGCGAAAATTTTGCAATGTGAAGCGGTCCCGAAATCGGAAAAGCTCCTGAAGCTGCAAGTGGAAATCGCAGGAGAGCAGCGGCAAATTGTCGCAGGCATAGCGAAGCATTACGCGCCGGGGGAGCTTGTCGGCAAAAGCGTCGTGGTGGTGTACAACTTGCAGCCCGCGAAGTTGATGGGACAGGAATCGAAGGGAATGGTGCTTGCCGCGTCGGATGATGAAGGGAAGTTGTTCATCGTTGCGCCCGTGGGAGAAATCAAAAGCGGAAGTGTCGTGAGATAATTAGGTGTAGGCGAAAAAAATCGGGAGAAGGATGTACGCCGCGCTTACGCCAGCGACGATCAGTCCAATCAAACTCCCAACTGCCCACAAGAACATTTTGAAATCGCCGTTCTTCTCTCCGGCAACTTTCATGGCTTTGCGAAATGAGAATACTGCTCCTACCAACCCGAAGAGTGTCAACGTGCTGAAAACGATTATCAGTATGAGATCGAGTTTTGCCATTGTGATCAGTGGAAAGAAACAGAAATATGACGACGTTTCTATTTGTTCAAAGGTTTCTTTTGAGCGACGAATGCGACCCACGGACTGAACTGCGGCATCTGCCTCAAGCCCAGCGAGCCTTCCAGGCGCGTAAGATGTGGGATGACGGGGGAGTTACTCGTCCTGGAAAAAGGTAACCAGCACATGCCTTCCTCATGAAGTAGTCGGAACCCGCAATGAGCGAGGTGATTTTTTCGATCGTTGTATGCGAACTTGTAGTAACCTGCGCGCGCGCTATCCGATTGGCGTTTCTTGCTGAACGAGTCAAGAATTCTATGTGCATAGCCCCGGAAGGATTGGCGATTGTGGACAACTCCCACAAGAACTCCCTCAGGCTGCAACACACGCGCTGCTTCCGCGAAAAACCAATCCGAGTGCATTACCTCAAAGACCTCATAGCACAGAATCAATTTGAGGCTCGCCGATTCACATGGCAGCGCGGGCGACTCGGGCGAAACGAGAATACATGTTGCAGAAGGGACTCTCTTCTTGCAGGTTTCAAGCGACTGCTGGTTCACGTCAGTGCAGGTGAGTCTCCAACCCTGCTCAACAAGAAGCCTTGCCCAGTGTCCTCCCTCCGCCCCGATTTCAAGTGCGGCAGAGGGTTGCTGGACGGCTGCCAGAGCGATATTCAATGCTCTCTCTTCAATTGAGCACACGTACTTCCCCCACCTGGTACGGTCCCTGATGTTTTCCCAGAATGTGGGAGAGTCGTACGATTCCAAGCTTTCTTTCTTATCGATGATAGGTTCTTGAACCAAAAGAACGATTCTCTGTGTGAGCGATGCCAAGTTACTCTTTTTTTGAGAAAAGGCAAAGTCCCTTTCATCGAGACGAAAAGGTTGGAGGGGAATCTCCACGAAAAGGCTGTTGCAGGTCAAACGATGAATCTCTATATTTTCCACAATCAAGAAAACGCATGAAGACGATTCTCATTTCCGAAGACGAGCCCGACATCAACAATCTCCTCTCCATCATTCTGCGGTCGGAAGGATTCAACACCCTGCAGGCATTCGATGGAGAGGCTGCGCTCGAGACGTTTTCCACCAATCAAGACGAAATAGATTTGCTCGTCACCGATTTGGGTTTGCCGAAAATGGGGGGATTGGAATTGATTGAGAAGGTGCGCGCGATGAAACCGGCAGTGAAGATCATTGGTGCGAGCGGGTTCGGGCGGAACAATGTCCGGGAAGAGGTGATGAACGCCGGCGCCGATGATTTCATGCCGAAGCCGTATGTGACTGCCGACCTCGTTGAGCTTGCGAAGCGGCTGCTTTCCGCGTAAGCTCCAATATCCAAGCTCCAAGTTCCAAAGAAGTAGTAATATTCAAATTCCAAACCTCGATTGTGAGATTTGTGATTTGAGATTTCTTTGGAACTTGTGATTTGAGTTTTGGAATTTTGAAACGCTAGTTCACTTCGATGAAAATCCTCACCGAGTATCTCTGGTTCAATACAAAAAAGCATCGCGAGTACATCAACGTTACAGAGAGAGTGCAGGAGATTGTCGCGAAGAGCGGCGTGCAGGAGGGAATGGTGCTCGTTTCCGCAATGCACATCACTGCAGGAGTCTATGTCAATGATGCGGAAGAGGGACTGATTCATGACATTGACGAATGGCTCGAAAAGCTTGCCCCGTTCAACCTCAACTACCAACATCACCGAACAGGCGAAACGAACGGCGACGCTCATCTCAAAGGTCTTATCGTCCATCATGAGGTGATCGTTCCCATCACGCAAGGCAAACTCGACTTCGGACCGTGGCAGCAGATTTACTACGCGGAGTTCGATGGTCAGCGGCGCAAGCGGGTTGTTGTGAAGGTGATGGGAGAGTGAGGGGCGACCTTTCAAAAGAATACCACTGACAAATGACCATTGACCAATGACTCAATGACGTCAGAACGTCGCGTTGATTTTGAGAGAGGCTTTCGGTACTTTAATAGGTGTCTTACTCTGTTAGGATAGCGTTGTTGATTACAAAGTACGGTTACGACGTTTTTTTTACCATCCTTGCGATTGTCGTTCTCGGGGTATGCCTCAGTTGGTTCTTTGTCGAATGGAAACCCTTGAAGTTCGGTCTCATCGCCATTCTCCTCGCGCTGTTCCTGTTCACGCTCAATTTCTTTCGCGACCCCGATCGCACAACTCCACAGGGCGATAATCTCGTCATAGCGCCGGCGGACGGAAAAGTCGTTCTCATTAAAGATGTACGTGAAGATGAATTCCTGAAATGCGATGCCGTTCAGGTCTCTATTTTTATGTCCCCCTTGAACGTCCATGTCAATCGCTATCCGATGAGTGGGAAGGTGGGCTACTACAAATATATACCGGGCGAATATCTCGTTGCGTATGAAGACAAGTCCTCGCTGCGGAATGAACGAACGCACATTGGCGTGGAGAACCAGACGACGAAAGTAATGTTCAAGCAGATTGCCGGTTTTGTTGCCCGGCGCATTGTCGCGCCGATACAGGTGGGTGATCGCGCAATTGCCGGAGAGCGTTTCGGGATGATAAAATTCGGCTCGCGTGTTGATGTGATTGTGCCGAAAAGTGCCGGCGTGAAGGTGAAGCTCGGTGATGTAACCGTTGCAGGAGAGACTGTGTTGGCGGTAACCTCCTCGTTGTCACACAATATGAAAGGCAGTTTATGAGAGTCACACGCGCTGTTGTACCAAGCCTCTTTACCGTTCTCAACATGTTCTGCGGCTTCAATTCGATCCTTGAAGCAAGCGCTGGACGGTTCACGAATGCCGCGTGGCTGATATTTCTCGCGGCTGCGTTCGACGCGCTGGATGGCGTCATGGCTCGCCTGACGAAATCGTCGTCCGAGTTCGGTGTGGAGATTGATTCTCTTTCGGATGTGGTGTCGTTCGGCGCTGCGCCGGCGTTCCTCGTCTACCAGCTCCACCTCAACACGCTGGGCACGCTCGGCATTCTGGTCAGTTCGTTGCTGATGATCTTTGCAGGCTTGCGGCTTGCACGGTTCAACGTTCAGCTCGTTGGGTTCGACAAGAATCATTTTGTCGGGCTGCCGACGCCGGCAAGCGGACTCACGGTTGCCGCATTTGTTCTTCAATATTGTCGTGACAATGCGCTCGGCAAAATAGAATTGGAGCCTGCTGCAGCGCCATTCCTGGCGTGGATAAGCGTTGCGTTGGCTCTGCTCATGGTGAGCAAAGTCAAGTATGATACTCTTCCGAAGATCAACAAGCGTTCGCTGCAACGCGAGCCGTGGAAGTTCGTTTTTCTCGCTCTCGCGCTCATCGTTGTCGCGCGCACGGGCGCGAGCGCGATTCTTCCGTTGTTCGGATTGTTCATCGCACTTGGCATTGTTCGCTACGTTGGAAGCACGATAAAACAGTGGGTGAACCATCAACAGAAAATTGAAGAAGACGACGAGACGGAAGCCTCGCAAGCTAAAACCTAACCGGCGCCGTCGTTCTGCGAAAGTGACAACGAAGCCTCGTGCGGAAACCTTGTTTCTCTCGAAGATCATAGTCGTTCTGCGAAAGTCCATTCTCGATCCGCAAGGGAAAGCCGTTGAACATGCAATCGGCACATTGAATGTGGCAAGCATCAGAGACGTGCGGATAGGGAAGTACATCGAAATGAAATTGGCCGCAAAGAATGCCGCGTCCGCGCGCGCGATGACTGAAGATATCTGCAAAAGGCTGCTCGCGAATCCGGTGATGGAAGATTCTCACTTCGAAATAGAAAAGCTCTAATATGAGCAGCAAAGTAAAATTCGGCGTAGTGGTTTTCCCCGGCTCCAACTGCGACCACGACGCGTATCATGTGTGCAAACACGTGATGGAGCAGGACGCGGAATTCCTCTGGCACAAAGAAGCCGACTTGAAGAATGTTGATGTCGTGATTCTTCCCGGCGGGTTCTCGTACGGCGACTACCTACGTTGCGGCGCGATTGCTCGTTTCTCTCCGGTGATGAAAGAAGTAATCCGCTTTGCGAAGAACGGCGGGACTGTCTTCGGCATTTGTAATGGTTTTCAAATTTTGGTTGAAGCCGGATTGTTGCCGGGCGTATTGCTGAGAAATGATTCGCTCAAATTTGTCTGCAAGTTTGTGCATCTCCGCGTTGAGAATTCCAATACGCTTTTCACAAATCAAACGACGGAGGGTGAAGTTCTGAGCATTCCGATTGCTCACGGAGAAGGAAACTATTTCACCGACGATGAAACGCTGAGAAGATTGGAAGGCAACAATCGGATTATTTTTCGATATTGTAACAGCGAGGGCGTGGCAACGCACGATGCAAATCCGAACGGCTCGCTTTCAAACATCGCCGGCGTTATCAACGAACGAGGCAACGTGCTCGGCATGATGCCGCATCCCGAGCGAGCCTCAGACCCAGCACTCAGATTCACGGACGGGCAAAAGATTTTCAAATCAATCATAGAACATTATCTGCTGAGCAAGAACGAACCTGTTCTTGTTGAAGCAGGAAGGAGATAAGGCATGGGCAACTTAGGCGCAACTGAAATCATCCTGATAGCACTAGCGGTGCTGCTGTTCTTCGGCGCGAAGAAAATTCCCGATCTGATGGGCGGTTTAGGAAAGGGCATTCGCGAATTCAAAAAAGCCTCGCGCGAAATCGAAGACAACGTCACCGACGAAATCAAGAAGATTGACGAAACCGTAAAGAAGTAGCGAGAGGCGGAAATGTTCGAGAACATCGGCGGGACGGAGCTTCTCGTCGTGATGATCGTCGTCTTCATTTTCTTCGGTCCGAAGAAATTGCCCGAGATTGGAAAAAGCCTCGGCAAAGGCATCGGCGAATTCAGGCGCGCGATGCGCGGCATTCAAGACGACATCGAGAAGGCGACGAAGCCGGAGGAGAGGAAGTGACTAAAGGAGGAATCATGCGAGCGATAGAATTTCCTGCAAAAGTCTCTGAAGATGGGAAAATTTCTTTACCCGAAGAGATCGCGTGCGAAGTTCCGCATGATACGGAGTTGCGCGTGATGAATCTGCTCAAAGACTATGATGACATCAATGAAGAGGATGAAGCCTGGGATAGACTCTCCGTTGAGGGTTTTTTTTCCGATGACAGCGAGTTGGATAAGAAATACGACAACCTATAGGGCATGAAAACTTTCTCATCGGGAGAAATCGTCTTTGTTAGGTTTCCATTTACTGACCTTAAGGGATCAAAACGCAGACCCGGTCTTGTTCTGTTCGACACAGGAGACGCAGACATCGTTGTCGCTCGCATAACAAGCAAGAGCCCTTCTTCCGAATTCCTTGACCCATCCTGCGTTCGGGTCCACAAGCTCTCGACGTTGAGGAAGAATCTCGTAGAGAGGAAGATGGGACGTCTGACGGAAGGCGACTTCATGAGAGTCAAAGCAGCAATGGAAGAACTCTGGAGAACACTTTAGCCGCTGCTTCGTATCTCCTTCCTAACATATTTCGACAAACCATTTGACCAACCAAACGACCTTTCAGGCAACGCGCAACACACTTGAGTCGGGAACGACAACGGTTGAGCGGATAACTGAGAATTATCTTCGTGAAATCGAAAACAAGAAACGCTTGAACGCGTTTCTTTCTGTTTTTGATGAGAAGGCTCTCGCGCAAGCGCGTGAAGTTGACGAAAAATTCTCGACGGGAAACGCGGGCAAACTCGCGGGCATGGTCGTCGCCATCAAAGATGTTTTGAATCTCAAAGACACGACGACGACGTGTGGCTCAAGGATTCTTCAGAACTACATTTCCATATACACAGCAACAGCCGTTCAACGTCTCATTGACGAAGACGCGGTCATCGTCGGCAAGACGAATATGGACGAGTTCGCGATGGGTTCTTCGACGGAGAACTCCGCGTTCGGTCCCGTGCTCAATCCTGTTGACGAGACGAAAGTGCCCGGCGGTTCAAGCGGCGGCTCGTGTGTTGCAGTTGCAGCAGGAATGTCGCACACTGCGCTCGGCAGCGACACCGGCGGCTCGATTCGTCAGCCCGCATCGTTTTGCGGCGTTGTTGGATTGAAGCCGACGTATGGACGCGTCTCGCGTTACGGACTCGTCGCGCTCTCTTCGTCGTTCGACCAGATTGGTCCGTTTGCAAATTCCGTTGCTGATGCAGCGAGAGTGTTGCAAGTTATAGCGGGACATGATGAAATGGATTCGACTTCTGCTGAAGTTTCTGTTCCCGATTATCTTTCCTTTCTCACCAAAGATGTGAAGGGAATGAAAATCGGTTTGCCGCGCGAAGCGTTTAGTGATGGATTAAATTCTGAAGTTCGTGAAGCGATTGAAAAAAGTATTGACAAGTTGAGAACTGCAGGCGCGGAAATCATTGAAGTCGGTTTGCCTCATTCCGATTACAATATCTCAACATATTACATTTTGATGACGGCGGAAGCCTCGTCCAATCTCGCTCGCTACGATGGCGCACGTTACGGCTATCGGTCGCCGAATGTGAAAGACTTGACCGAGATGTATGTGAAGTCGAGAAGCGAAGGATTCGGCGCAGAGACCAAGCGTCGCATCATGCTCGGCACGTACGTTCTCTCAGCCGGATATTACGATGCATACTATCGCAAAGCGCAAAAAGTTCGTCGGCTGATTCAAAATGATTTCTTCAACGCGTTCAAATCTGTTGATTGCATCTTGATGCCGACTGCGCCGACGACAGCATTCGGCTTAGGAGAAAAATCCGACGACCCGCTTGCAATGTATCTGTCGGACATTTATACTGTGTCTGCAAATCTTGCGGGCATTCCCGGCATCAGCGTTCCGTGCGGAGTTGATAGCAAAGGGTTGCCGATTGGCGTGCAACTGCTCGGCAAGCAGTTTGATGAGGGGACGATTTTGAAGGTTGCGGATTTTTTGGGAAGTTAATTTCTCACGCCAAGACGCAAAGCCGCAAAGAATTATTGAAGAAGAAACCTTGGCGTCTTTGCGACTTTGCGTGAGACTTTTTTTGTTCCTTTACATTGAGATGGAGTTATGGACACCTTCAGCAATGCAATTTTGGGAATTTTGTTTCTGCTGTTTAGCGCGGCAGGAACGTTCTTGATGTACAAGCTCTGGGGCTATCCCTTCGACCATGAGAAGCACAAGAGTTCCGCGCCGCCACACTTGATGCGCTTGCATCGGATGATTGGGTACGCGTACGGCATTTTGTATTTGTATTTCATGTCGCAGATGGTGCCGCGATTATGGGCGTATCAAGTCGAGTTTCCTGCGCGGACGGTTGCCCACTTGATGTTGGGGATGTCGATTGGAATTATTCTCATCGTCAAGATTTCGATTGTCAAGTGGTTCAAGCATCTTGAATCAACGCTTGTGCCGTTTCTCGGGACGATGCTGTTCATCTGCACATTTTTGTTGATTGGATTGTCCGTACCGTTTGCGCTGAAGGAACGGATGCTCGAGCGAAGCGCGGCAGGAGGAACGGCGTTCAGCACAGAAAACATTGAACGTCTCAAAACCGTTTTGCCGAAAGCGGGAATGCCCGCGGAAGTGAAACTCGACGAGCTTGCATCGTTCAGAAGTTTGAATCAGGGACGAGATGTTTTGCTTTCAAAGTGCGTGCAGTGCCACGACCTGCGCACCGTGTTGGTGAAGCCCCGCACGCCAGACAATTGGGTGCAGACCGTGAGTCGTATGGCAGAGCGGGCGGTCTTCAACCCGATTAGCGATGAAGAGCAGTGGCGCGTTGCAACATACTTGATTGCGATTTCGCCTGAGCTGCAAAAAGGCTTTCGCGAAAAGAAACAGCAAGACACTGAAGCGGCGAAAAGTAAGCAAGCGATTGCCGAAGTTTCAAAGCCCGCTGTTGATGTAGCGCTGAAAGAATTTGATTTGAATGTCGCGAAGGAAATGTTTGAAGCAACGTGCACCCAATGTCACGGACTGAAAAATGTAGAACGCAAACCGCCGAATTCTTTGACAGAAGCGAGAGAGTTAGTTACGCGGATGGTGGATAACGGGCTTGAGGCGGAACAGGGGGAATTGGAGCAGGTGGTGTTTTATTTAGTTAGAACGTATTCCTCTCCCAAACCCTGAGCGGAGCGGAGGGTCTAGATGTTTGTGGATTTGCGGAACAATCAGTCGCTGAAGAATCAGTTTGGTTAATATCTTACAGAAGAAGAGTATCTTTGACTTACATGGAAGACAAGCAGCGAGCCCCAAGAAATAGAACGATTACTCTCTCTGATGTCGAGAGGGCAAAATTCACAATGCAACTTCTGAGGGTGAATAACAAGGCAACTGCCTTCGATATCGCGAATAGAATTATCAATCAAGATTTGTTTTCGATTCTTGATTTCTTGCCTTCATCGTTCGTCGACTTGCTCTTCGTTGACCCGCCATACAACATGAGCAAGACGTTCAACTCAAATCAATTTCGTGAAATGAAAACTCATGAGTATGCCGGGTGGCTTGAGTCCTGGCTTGCTAAACTCGTTCGCACACTGAAGCCAACAGCTTCTGTCTATATTTGTGGAGATTGGCGCTCTTCGGGCGCAATTCAGCAGGTTGCAGTGAAGTATTTCAAAGTAAGAAATCGAATTACATGGGAAAGAGAGAAGGGACGAGGCGCTAAGACGAATTGGAAAAATAATTCCGAAGATATATGGTTTTGCACAGTCTCGGATGATTATTTCTTTGATGTTGAAGCTGTGAAATTGAAACGCAAGGTCATCGCACCTTACACGAGCGAAGACGGTGAGCCGAAAGATTGGGAACAGACCGAAGGCGGCGGCTATCGTCTCACGCATCCATCGAATGTTTGGACTGACCTGACTGTTCCATTTTGGTCTATGCCTGAAAACACCGACCATCCAACGCAGAAGCCTGAAAAGCTTTTAGCAAAGGTGATACTCGCGAGTTCAAAGCCTGGCGATGTTGTTTTGGACCCGTTTCTTGGTTCGGGCACGACTGCGGTTGTTGCAAAAAAACTCAAGAGGCAATTTCTCGGAATTGAACTTGATGAAACGTATGCCTGTCTTGCGCAAAAAAGATTAGAGCTTGCAGAACGCGATGACTCAATTCAAGGCTTCGCCGAAGGAGTTTTCTGGGAAAGGAATTCCCTGCAAGAGCAACCTTTGAAGTCGAAGGCGCAAGTACACGCGCAAGAAATGGATGCTTGAGTTTTGCGACATCATGCTGGAGTTTTATCCGAAAGAGATTTTGAAGATTGATAAAAGGATAAAACATTTTGAGAAGGTGAGGAAGGTTTGGGAGAAAAAATGAGCCGCTGGTGTTAGTAACAGACGCTCGCGAGTTATTTGCGCGCATGGTGGATAATGGGCTTGAGGCGGAACAGTCGGAGTTGGAGATGGTGGTGTTTTATTTGGTGAAGAGTTATGCCGCCAAGCCCTGAGCGTAGCGAAGGGCATCACATTTTTGGATTGGTGGAGTGTTGAGTTTTGGATTGATGGATTGATAGAGTAATTCCAGTTGTCAAGAAATGCTTGACAACTTCAGCGACTAAAGAGATGAGTTTTCTTATGAAACGAGCTATGAACGAGTTGGAATTATTTCAAACACAACAACGACAAGCATAAAGCTGAACTGGGGGAGAATATAGAATGGCATACTTCATAGATTTATTTTCGCCAGAGACCTACGAAGTCTTCAGAAACTCAAACCAAGATATTTCTGGCTTTAGGCTCAGACAAGAGCACGCGGCAGGCAAGGTGAAGCGAGGTGACAAACTCGTTTGCTACATGACAAAACTCTCACGTTGGATTGGCGTTCTTGAAGTACAAAGTGAGTATTTCAAAGATGACTCGCCACTATTCTATCCTAAAGATGACCCATTTGTTATTAGGTTCAGGGTCAAACCCTTGGCGTGGCTTACGAAAGAGAAGTGTATTCCTATTCGCGAAGACAAAATATGGAAGAGCTTGTCGTTTACACGCTCATATGACAAGGAGACACGATTCTGGACTGGAAAGTTTCGAAGCAGCTTAAATCAATTGGAGGATGAAGACGGACGATTTCTGGAGAGGCTTATTCTCGAGCAATCTCAGGCTGGAAAGATTTATGAGATTGATGAAGAAGAATTCGAAAAGCTAACAACGCACAAAGTTCATAGGCTCGATAAGGTCATTAGCGTAACTGTACCCAAAGATAGTGAACCCGAAAACGAAGTCGGCAAGAAACCTGCTCAAACGGAAGTTCGGGAATCGGTGAAGGTGCAAGCAATGCTAGCAGGCATCGGCGCAAAAATGGGAATGAAGATATGGATTCCACGAAACGACAGGAATGCAGTTTCTCAAGAATGGAACGATGATTCAAAACCGATTCTTGATAGTTTGCCGTTGAACTATGATGAAACCACAATCAAGACAATCGAACAGATTGATATTCTTTGGATGCGCGGTCGCGCAATCGTTCGTGCCTTTGAAGTGGAACATACGACCTCCATTTACTCTGGTATTCTGAGGATGGCTGATTTGCTCGCTCTTCAACCGAATATGAACATCAAGCTTCATATTGTTGCGCCAATTGAACGCCGAGACAAAGTGTTTCAGGAATTGCGTCGTCCAGTATTTTCTTTGCTAGACGAAGCCCCACTTTCAGAACGCTGCACGTATATTTCGTATGATAGTGTGAGTGAATTGTCTAAACAAAAACACCTGGTTCACCTATCCGATAGCGTGCTGGACGAATACGCAGAAGAAGCAGAATAGGTCGCTCCTAACGGAGCTTCATTCGCGTTTTGGCGTTTGTGTTTCTACAAACAGGTCGTCCCTACGGGACTGAATTGTCAACGAGAGCGAAGTGTTTTAGTCTGTGCAAACGCCGTAGGCGTGATCTGTTTATAGAAAGAAGTCAAGAGAAGTTTTTCAAGCTCCGTCAGGAGCGACCTATGGAATGCTTCAAGATGGTGGGATGTCAGAGATGATGAACGTCGGTTGATGTTGCGCGCGTTAGGCATGCGGAAGGTGGCGCACGCTTTTTGCGCCAGTGTTGCGGCGGTGCTTTTCCGCCGCAACACCGTAGCCGAAGGCGGAGCCTGTAGCACGCCGACCCCGCCGACCTCTGGTTGTTTGAGGCGATGAATTATGGAAGGCAGGTCGTTTGATTCGTGGGAAAAATTTTTCGGGATGAAGGCGGGGGAACGCCCGACTACGCGCTATGAAGATTGGGGTTGATTGTAAGATTGTGAATGCGCTTCGTCGGGCAAGCCCGGAGCAATAGTCAATTGTCAACGGTCAATGTTCAATTGTCAATTTTCCTGAAACCTGAACCTTGAACCCAACAGTGTGATGAAATAGAAAACGCGGACAGCGAACTCAAAGCGGACTAGATTCTTCACTCCGCTCACCCCTTCGGGGTTTCGCTCCGTTCAGAATTTAAAAAGGCAAAGCAAATGAGCGTACTCGTCAATAAAAAAACAAAAGTAATCGTGCAGGGAATTACGGGAGGCGAGGGAACATTTCACACGTCGCAGATGCTCGCGTATGGAACGAATGTGGTCGCGGGCGTTACGCCGGGAAAGGGAGGAACACGCTACAAAGGCAACGAGAAGGATGCGTTCAATCGTGAGGTGCCAGTGTTCAACACGGTTGCCGACGCGGTGAAGTCAACAGGCGCGGACTGCTCGGTGATTTTTGTGCCGGCGGCGTTCGCGGCGGATGCAATTATGGAAGCGGCTGTGTCGGGAGTGAAGGTGGTTGTGTGCATTACCGAAGGGATTCCGTCGAAGGACATGGTGAAGGCGTATGAGTTTGTAAAGAAGAACGGTACTGTGCTGATTGGTCCGAATTGTCCGGGTATTATCACGCCGGGCGAGTGCAAGGTAGGAATTATGCCGGGGTTCATCCACAAGAAGGGACGCGTCGGCGTTATCTCGCGGAGCGGAACGCTCACGTACGAAGCAGTGGGACAACTGACGGCGCTCGGTCTTGGACAGTCAACCTGCATTGGCATCGGTGGCGACCCGGTGATTGGAACGCGGTTCATTGATGCGATGAGGCTGTTCAACGCAGATAGCGGCACTGACGCGGTGATTATGATTGGCGAAATCGGCGGCACGGCGGAGGAGGAGTGCGCGGAGTATGTCAAGAAGTTTGTGAAGAAACCTGTGGTTGGATTTATCGCGGGACGAACAGCGCCGCCAGGCAGAAGAATGGGACACGCGGGCGCGATTATTTCCGGCGGCAAAGGAACGGCAGAAGAAAAAATGGCGGCGATGAAGAAAGCGGGGATTCATGTCGTGGAGTCGCCTGCGTTGTTGGGCGAGACGATGTTGAAAGCGTTGAAGAGAATGAGGTCAATGAAAAACGGGTCAATGAAAAATGTAAAAGGCAAAAGGCAAAAGGCAAAAGGAAAGCTAAAAATATAGTGAACGAAAAAAGAAAGTTGTCATTGCGAGGGCGAAGCCCGAAGCAATCTCAATGCGGGATTGCTTCGCTTCGCTCGCAATGACAATGGAATGTCAACTTATTTGCTTCGTTCA
>JANNUB010000062.1:0-14695 GCA_031394795.1 Ignavibacteriota bacterium
ACGGCTGAACGGCGCTGTCTATCGTCAAGTGCTGCGAAGCCGCGTGTGGAAGAGAATGTCAGACGATAAACTCTCGGTAGCCTTCGTGCAGAATCCGTTCTGGGGCAATGTTCTTCGAGAGGGCGATTTTGACATTGTGTGTTACGATTGCCTCGACGAAATCTCATTGTATGCAGGAAGAGCGTCGCAGGAGCGATTTCTTCACTATGAAAAGGCTTTGCTCCAACTCGCACGCGCAGTCTTTGTCACCGCCGAGAGGCTTGAAGAACACATCATCTCGGTTGCTCCCGGTCTTCCTCGCTACAGAGTTCCCAACGGCGTGGACTATGAATGGTTTGTTCAACAGGCGCTCAACCAGCCGATGCCTCAGGATATCGCGGGCATCAAGAAACCGATTGTGGGGTATCTCGGCATGATTGCAAGTTGGTTCGACTTCGATATTTTGGAAAAACTCGCGGTGACAATGCCGGATGTCTCCTTCGTCGCTGTTGGTCCGTTGGAATACAAAGAACGGATCAACCAGCTGCGAAAACGTGAGAACATCTTTTGGCTTGGCAGAAAGAACTATGCCGATGTTCCCGCGTATGTCAATGCCTTCGATGTCTGCCTGATTCCGTTCGTCCAGGGAAAGATCGCGCAAACGACGAACCCCGTGAAAGTGTTCGAATACTTTGCTCTCGGCAAGCCCGTCGTGACGACTCCACTCGTAGAGTTGCGTCAGTTTGCGGCGAACGACATGCTGCGCGTTTCCGAAACACCGGACGAATTCATCGAAGCGGTGAAATTCTTCTTATCGGACAATACTCCGCCACGTGCAACGATGCGCAAGGAAGTTGCCATGTCGCATTCGTGGGCTGGCAATGCTCGACGCATTGTCGACGCGCTCGCGGAAATAGAAGGGAGGGCTGCGTAGTCCAAAGCGTCATGTCTCGAATACATAACGTGTTTCGACGGAGCCTTACATCAACGACCTTCGAGAATACGTTGTGGCTTGGCTCGTCGCACGCCGTGAATGGGATTGTCGGCGCGCTGACAACTGCAGTGTTGGCGCGGGCGCTTGGCGTTGCCGACTACGGAGTGTACGCGCTCATCGTTTCGCTGATGATTATGATGATAGACGTTGCAGACCTCGGATTGAGCAG
This sequence comes from Ignavibacteriota bacterium, assembly GCA_031394795.1. GTDB lineage: Bacteria > Bacteroidota > Ignavibacteria > UBA10030 > UBA6906 > CAADGV01. The sequence goes on from JANNUB010000062.1 coordinate 1,143, forward strand.
CTCAATTGTCAGGTTCGGCTCCGAAAGCATCAGCAAGGGCGACGCCGGGAGACTGAGATCGGTCATAGCGATCGTCATTCGCTGGAAGCTTATCGCAGGCTTCGTATTGTTGGCGCTCGCGGTTCTTTTCGCAATCACTATCGGCGCTTCCGCCTTCTCGCATATCCATGAGAAAATACTTACGTACTTTTGGATTTCGTTTGTCGCGGTTGCGCTCGGTATTGCCGCGAGCATCTTTACCCCGATCTACCAATCGTTCCAACAGTACAAGAAGTATTCACTTCTTTTATCAGCCCGCTCGCTGCTGAAACTGATTCTGATTGCGGCGTGCGTTTTCATTTTACTGGAATTGCGCATTGAAGCGTTGGTTCTTATCGAAGTCTGTGTTATCGGACTTTCCCTTATTCTCTTGTACGCGTTGTCGCCATACAAGAAACTCTCGCCGGCGCACTATGACCGAGGGTTAGCGCGCGAGATGTTTTCGTTCAACAAATGGATTTCGGTGTATCAACTTATCGTGCTTGTCGGCGGACGGCTTGATATGGCTTTTGTCGGCGGCTTCGCCGACCAGGCGGCGTTAGGATTGTACGGAGCGGGGTCGAAGGTCGCTGCTCTGATCAACGCGGTGGCAAGCTCGTATATGTCGGTGCTCATGTCGGATATGTCGTTATCGCCGTCGCATGATGTATTGAGGAAGAAACAGAAAAACGCCTTCGCTGTGGTCATGCTGATCGCTGGCGGCATCGTTCTCATCGCAGCGCTGGCGAATCCCATCATAACGGTATTGTTCGGATCGGCGTTCGCCGGGGCTTCCGTCGTTCTCCAAATCATGTGTGTAGGAGTTATCTTCACCGTGTTGTCGTACCCTTTCAGCGCAACACTTTTTGCCTTGAACATGTCGGCGGTTTTTCCCATTATTTCTGCGGTCTCGATACTCGTGCTGACGATAGCGAACATCATTCTCATTCCGAAATATGGAGCAACGGGTGCAGCGCTTGCGTTTGCGATCAATGGGTGCGTTGCGTTTTCACTCTCCGCAATGATGTATCTTGTAAAAGTCAGGCCCTTCGGAGCGTCGGCAAGATGATCAACTACTTTCGCAATCCTGTCTTGATAGAAAAGGACTCGATCGAACGAGCGATGCGAGAAGCAGCGCCGTACGTCGGGGGAATCGTTGTCGACATCGGGTGCGGCGAAAAACCCTATGCCCGACTCTTCGACAATGTCCGTGCGTACATCGGGTGTGATATGGATTTGGGGAACAACAAACAGGCTGATGTGTGTGCTGATTCTCTTTACTTACCCTTCAAGAATGCGTCTGTCGATACTGTGATAACGAATCAAGTCATTGAGCACGTGAAGCGCCCGGAGGTTTTCATGCAGGAGATCGCGCGCGTCATGAAGCCCGGAGCAGCGCTTGTGCTGACTGCGCCCCAGCTTTGGTGCTTGCACGAAAAGCCGCATGACTACTATCGGTTCACCCGGTATGTTCTTGAGCTGTTATGTCGTGAGAATAATTTGGATGTTCTTGTGCTGCGCGAACGCGATGGCGCGTTTGCCGCGATCGGGCAGATGCTTTCGCTCATGATCTACTTGCCGCAATCGCACAACGCCACACGAACGCATCTTGTGAGACCCCTGTTCGGCTTCGCACAGTTGTTCTTCGGATTGCTGGATAGGCTTTTCTTCAACCCGGACCTGACACTCGGTTATCTGTTAGTCGCACGAAAGTCACTTGGAGCGTGAAAATCAAACTCATGATCGTGACGCATTACCTTGATCGTGGCGGAGTGGAGGAAGTGATTCTCATGTACGCAAAACTGCTCGATCCATCGAAGTATGACGTGTTGGTTGCGTGCAGAGTTGAGGGAATTGTCTCGGCAGAGATTGCAGCATTGCCCGCGGTACGCCTGAAGAATTTTCACGCGACAACAAAACTCGGTCGCTTGTTCTCTTTGTGGAAAATTGCAAGAGAGTTCAAACCCGACATTGTTCACAATCATTTCAATTGGTATGGGCTGCTTGTGGGGAGAATCGTCGGTGCGCCGTGCGTTGAAACCGTTCACAATACGTATCACTGGCTTCCGTTCATGGAAAAATACACCTACGCGTTGAGCGTGATGTTTGCATCGGCCATCGTAGCGGTTTCGGACTCCGTCAAGAAATTCTCGGCGGATTTTTTTCCATTGATGAAGAGAAAACGGATTCACGTCATTCATAATGGAATCGAGACAAGCCGATTCCAATCCGCGTCGGCAGCAGGCGATCTGAAGAAGTCCCTGAACATTGATGACGGGAGTTTTGTCATCGGCTTCATCGGGCGGCTTGAGGAACAAAAGGGAGTTACCTATTTGCTTCAGGCAGTCGCGGCGCTGAACACACAGTTCAACAATCTCCGGCTCGTGATTGTGGGCGACGGGGCGCTGCGTCGGTCGCTTGAAGAAGAGTCCCGGCGCCTCGAGCTTACGAACGTGGTGTTTGCCGGATTTCAGCGTGACACGCGCCCATACTACAGCCTTTTTGATGCATTCGTTCTTCCATCGCTGTTTGAAGGACTGCCGGTGAGCGTCATTGAGGCGATGGCGGCTCGGTGTCCGGTTGTCGCCTCCGACGTCGGTGGCGTAGCAGAAGCTGTTCAGCCTCGAGAGACCGGGTTTCTCGTTCGCCCGCGCAGCGTTGGCGATCTTGTGGACGCACTGCGGACGTTGATTCTTGACAGACAACTTGCTCGAGCGATGGGCGAGCAGGGTTGCACGCGCGCGGAAAGAGAGTTCTCAGCCGCGACCATGGTTGCACGAACCGAAGAACTCTATCATGAGCTTCTTCGCCATCAGCTTCTTCGTGCATGAACGATCAACCGCGAACGCCGCCGCTCGTGAGCATTGTGATCGTCAACTACAATGGCGAAGAGTTCATCGAGGCGTGCCTGCGCAGCGTGTGGGCGCAAGAGTACCGTCCGATCGAGGTCATCGTTGTTGATAACGGATCGCACGATCGCAGCATCGAACTTATCCGGGCGAATTTCGCCGACGTACGCTTGATCCTGAATCCCGTCAATACCGGTTTTGCTCGCGCGAACAATCAGGGTGTTGCCAACGCGAACGGGGAGTTTGTTGTGCTGCTGAATAACGATACTGTTGTTTATTCTCAGTGGCTGATCGCGCTCATCGGCGCGATGGAGCCGGAAGACGTCGGCGCAGCAATGTCGAAAGTTATTACCGAGGGCGTTCCGGCGAAGTTCTCTGAGATGAATGGATCGCTCAATTATCTCGGTTACAACGTGATGAGGGTGTTTTCCGACCTGTCTCAGGTTTTTTTTGCCGCCGGCACATCGTTGATCTTCCGGAAGGACGTCGTGCACCAGCCGTTTCTCGATGTGTATTTTCTCTACCATGAAGATGTCTTTCTCTCCTGGCGGCTCCGCTTGTTGGGGTATCGCATTGTTATGGCGCAAGACTCCATCGTGCATCATCGCGGAAGCGCAACAACGAAGCGGCAACGAACAAGCTTTATTACGTTCTATCAAGAAAGAAACAGAGCGTTGAATGCTCTTCTCTTCTTTGAGTTCAGAACCCTGATTCTCCTTGTTCCATACTTCGTTCTGGAACTTGCAGCAAAGTTTCTCTTGAGTCTGATGGCGCGCGGAAAATCGCCGAGCGGAATTCTGAGCGCATATTGGTGGTTGGTGACGAATTCCCGGTGGATCGCCACGGAAAGGCGTTCGATTCAAGCTCATCGCAGACTTTCGGACAAAGACATTATGCGCATGATGAGTTCTCGCGTGATTGATTCCGAGCACCCTGCTGCAAAAGCGATCAATGCTTGCTCTCGTTTCTATGCGCAGGTCGTGGGTTTGGCGCACTATGAATGATGTGTCGGTGGTGATCGTCGCGTGGAATTGTCGTGAATACATTCTGGAATGTCTTCGTTCGCTGCAGCAATCTGAAACACACGCATCGCTCGAAACAATCGTCATTGATAATGCTTCGGCTGACGGCACACGCGAGGCCATCGGAAACGAATTTCCAAAAGTTCGCTTGATTGGGAATCAAGAAAATGTCGGCTTCGCGCGGGCAAACAACCAAGGATTTCGGCTGGCGACAGGCAGGTATCTCCTCTTGCTCAATCCGGATACCTTTGTCCAACGAGGTGCCGTCGGTGCTCTTGTCCGGTTCATGGACTCGCATGGAGATGCAGGTGCAGCAGGTCCGATGATGCTGAACGGGGATGGCACATTGCAAAGCGTCGGAGTGCGATTTCCATCCAACTGGAATATTTTTGTCGAATCGCTATTTCTCGATCGTCTCTTTCCCCGGTCGAGATTGTTCGGTCGGCATAAGGAAGCGTTCGAAAATCCCGAGAAAGAGCGGCGAGTGGACTATGTGCAGGGCGCTTGCATGATTGTTCGCCCGGAAGTCGTGAACAAGGTTGGTGCGCTCGACGAACAGTTTTTCATGTACTTCGAAGAGGTGGATTGGTGCCGGCGAATGACGCTACAGGGTTTCAACGTGTATTACGTACCTCAAAGTAAAATTATTCATTTCGGAAATACGGAGCTTGGTCATTTCGACGAACGGCGCTTGGTGTATTATCACAGAAGTTTGCTTTTCTTTTATCGGAAGCACTATTCGAGAGTACAGGCGATGGCTCTGCGCATTTTGCTGGTCGTTCGTTCCATTATCAGAATATGCGTTTGGGCGTGCGTTGCCCTCCGACCATCATTGCGCATGAAAGCGGCCTCATGTATGAAGGGATATGCGAAGACGATAGTCCTTGCGGCGCACGGAGGTACACCTCGTGGAGGTACACCTCATGGCTGACGTGCTGGTTTCAGCAGTCATACCAACGTACAATCATCGCGAATTAGTTCGTCGCTGTTTGGAGTCGTTACTACATCAAACCATTGCCTCTCAGATTGAAATCATCGTCATTGACGATGGATCGGCTGATGGCACGAAGGAAATGCTGGAAGGATCTGAGTTTCCCCATATCGTTTACATAAGGGGGGACCGCGAAGGCCCGCCCAAGGCACGGAACAAGGGAATAGACCGATCTCGTGCCGCCCTCGTTGCGTTCATTGACGACGACATCGTGTGCAAGGAAGATTGCTTTGCGCAAGCAATCAAGTGTTTTCAGAACGAGAAGGTTGGCATCGTACAAACGAATCTCATGATTGCAGGAAGCCGGCAGCCCATTCTTCGCAGGTCTGCTTCACAGGGATTCATCACTGCTGCGATTTTCTTCAGAAAAGCAGCGCTGCTGAAGGTTGGCGGCTTGGATGAGGATTTCTTCGATCGAGAAACGGGAATGTTTTTTCGAGATGATACCGATCTTGGTTTCCGGATCGTCGAGGCTGGATACAAATCCGTGCAGTCGGAAGAAGCGATTGCATGGCACCCGGTTCTCTTCAAAGACCTGAATGCATGCTTTGCGCACGTTCGCAGGTACATGTTCGATCCGCTTTTGTATCGCAAGCATCCGAAGGCATTTCGCAGTGGGCTTGAGCGCAAGGTAATCGGACCGCTGCACTTCGGCAGACCGATGCATTACGCCTCGCTGCTGCACTGTTGTGCCGTGCTCGCTCTCCTCATTGGTCTTGTAGGGAATTCAGTTCTTCCTCTTGCAGTGGCAGGCGCGACGTATTTCGTCGTACGATTCAAATTCCAGGGAAAGAAAGCATTTCATGTTTGGAATGTGAGAGATACGGCATCATTTATCGCGTTGCCGTGGACGTATGTGTATTGGTTCGTTCGTGGATGCAGAAAATTCGGCGGTTGGCGTGCGATCATCTAACGCGTTGATGAAAACGGGGATCTTCGGCGGGACATTTAACCCGCCCCACATCGGACACATGATCGTTGCCGAGCATGTGCGAACCGAGCTTTCGCTCGACCGGATCATTTTCGCTCCAGCGGCAATCCCCCCGCACAAAACTCATCAGGGTATCATCCCGGCGGAACATCGCATCGCAATGCTTCGGCTTACCCTGAAGGATAATCCGCATTTTGAGCTTTCGGAGATAGAGATTCAGCGCGGCGGCGTCTCCTTCACCGTGGACACGCTCCGCGAGATCAAATCGAGGCATCCGTTGTACGAACTTTTCCTGCTGATCGGAATGGACAATCTCGCGGAGTTCAAGACATGGAAATCTCCCGAGTCTATCTTGCAGTTGGCGACAGTTGTTGCGATGACGCGCCCAGGGGTTTCAGCGGAATCCGTTCCACCCGAAATGAAAGATCGTGTGAAGGTCTGTCCCGTGCCGGCTATAGAAATTTCTTCGCGCGATCTCCGCGCGCACGTGCGGGACGGAAAGTCCATTCGCTACTTCGTTGCCGACTCTGTCGCCGAGTACATTCGCGCGCACAACCTTTACGCGGCGGAGTTTAGCCCTTGATGAACCTGATGAAGTTCGTCGTCTCGAAAAGCGCAACGACTGTCAGTGAAACCATGATGACGAGGTAAATGATTGATAGTACCATTACTAGTGTTCCCATATGTTGTGTGTGTTGCGTTGATGGAGTGGCGCGGTGCGGAGATTCAGCTATGATAAAAGCGTAAGATGCGCGCCGTAAGAATAGCTGAATACAAACTGGCGCCGAATAACGTCGCAAGAGCAAGAAATGCAATAACCATGATGAGCCTCCAAAAAGTGTATTTGTGAGATGGTACATCCGGTCTGGGTGGAAACGCACCATAACCGAATCTGATGGCTGATGTTGCGTTAGAGTCTTGAAGAACTTTTCGACCGGCGTGGTCGTGATGTGAAGTTGATGACAATATACGCTGCAGTTCGACCGACTGTGTTGCGGAACGGCACGCTTCGCGATAGGTGCACAGGTGTTTGATGTGATGTTTGTTGGAACCGCCCATTTTCATATTTTGTATTCATGAGACGCCCTCGTAGCTCAGTATGGATAGAGCGACGGTTTCCTAAACCGCAGGTCGGCAGTTCGACTCTGCCCGAGGGCACGTTGTTCTGCAACACGCTGCGCTCGGGTCACATCGCAACGGAGCGCTGGTTCCTGCCGTAATACGAGCGTTTTCTTTGAGAAATCGTTCGTTGACTACTCAAAGTTTTCTTCGTACTTTCGATAGACAAACATCCTGAACCGGGATGTTTTTGTTTCAACTCTACTATGAATGGTATTGAATGGGGCCAGTTTCGCATCTCTCGAAGGCGATTTGGTTACCGATGTGTCTTTCTGTTTGATCGCTTCAACCAATGAGGGGGAGGGTTTTCGATGAAGAATCTCTGGAGTGAAATTGTTCGCTTTTTTCCAATAGGGACTAAGCGAGTTCTTGTTGCTATAATACTGTTGATGGGATTGAGTGGACAGGCGTTTTCTCAGGCCACTCAAGTGCGCGTAGAAACCAAAGCTGATGGAAGTGGTCAGGTTGTGCCCGACACAACCGTCGCTTCGGGCGATACCATGCGAGTTTATGCCGTAACGCGCACTGCAGTAAATGCGTACGTCGCAAATGATACAGCGTCCTGGTCGCTCATAAATATCGCGGCCGGAGTGGTGCAAGGAGATCTTGTCCCAAGTGCAGATAGGAAGAGCGCACTCCTCCGGGGTCGCATCATAGGTTCTGCAAAAATCAAAGCTACCTCCGGAACGTTGGATAGCATTACATCAGGTACAGTTTCCATTGTGCCTGGCCCACGGGCGCGGCTCCTCTTTGTTGGTCAGCCAACAAGCGCGATTGCAGGCGCATCAATCGGCACGCCGACTGTGCAGCTGCAAGATGCATTCGGCAATAATGTTTCGCAACTCAACGTGCCTGTTTCGATGGCATTGCATTCCAGTTCAGGAACGCTCAGTGGGACAACACCACAGAATACGAACGTATCAGGTCTTGCAACATTCAACAATCTGAGCATCAATCTTTCCGGTTCGAAACAGTTGAAAGCGACAAGCGCTGGCGTGGATTCAGCAGTCAGCACGGCGTTTACCATAAGTGCAGCAGCAGCTACGAAACTCGTTTTTGTTCAACAACCAACGAGCAACACCGCAGGCACAGTTATCACACCGCCTGTTACTGTGCAACTCCAAGATGCATTCGGCAATAATGTCCCGCAACTCAACGTGACTTTTTCGATGGCTTTGCATTCCAGTTCAGGAACGCTCAGTGGGACAACACCACAGAATACGAACGCATCAGGTCTTGCAACATTCAACAATCTCAGCATCAATCTTTTTGGAGCCAAGCAGCTCAAAGCAACAAGCAGTACCCTGGACTCCGCGGTGAGCACAGTATTTACCATAAGTGCAGCAGTAGCAACGAAGCTCGTTTTTGTTCAACAACCAACGAGCAACACTGCAGGCACAGTTATCACACCGCCTGTTACTGTGCAACTCCAAGATGCATTCGGCAATAATGTCCCGCAACTCAACGTGCCTGTTTCGATGGCATTGCATTCCAGTTCAGGAACGCTCAGTGGGACAACACCACAAAATACGAACGTATCAGGTCTTGCAACGTTCAACAATCTCAGCATCAATCTTTCCGGAGTAAAGCAGCTCAAAGCAACAAGCGGTACCCTAGATTCCGCGATGAGCGCAGTATTTACGATAAGTGCAGCAGCAGCTACGAAGCTTGTGTTCGTGCAACAACCAACAACTACAGTCTCACGGAGGTCCATCTCTCCTCCTGTGACGGTGCAAGTGCAGGATGCCTTCAGCAATAATGTTGATATAACCTTGTCGGTTGTAATGACGAAGTCGTCGGGTTCGGGCACACTAAGTGGTGCACTGTCCCCGACCACGAACGCTAACGGGCTTGCCACATTTGGCAATCTGAGCGTTGACACGGTCGGCTCAAAAGTTCTCACCGCTTCAGCTTCAGGCGGGGGCTTGACCCCGGGCGTGAGCAATAGTTTTAGTATCACGGTTGGGCTCCCGGGAACGATTGTGGCTTCGGGCGGGACTCCCCAGAGCGCTCAGGTCAATACCACCTATACAACAAACCTGCAGGCAACTGTGAAGGATACAGCAGGAAATCCTGTGAGCGGTGTGCTTGTAACATTTGCGCGACCTGCATCGGGGGCTGGGGGGACATTTGCCGGTGCCGACACCGTACGAACGAACGGGAGCGGCGTCGCGACCTCTCCAGTTCTTACAGCGAACACAGTCGCCGGACCCTTCACCATTTCAGCAAGTGTAAGCGGCGTTGCGACACCGGCAACATTTTTCCTCACGAATAATCCGGGTACCCTGCGAAGGATCAGTGCAACGGACGGAACTCCGCAGAGCACGACTATCAGTACGGCTTTTCCGGTGCTATTCAAAGCCACAGTCACCGACACGTTCAATAATCTCATCGCAGGCGCTGTCGTTCGCTGGACTCTACCGACCTCGTTGCCCAACGGGACTTTTTTTAACTCGATTGATTCCGCAGTAACGAACGGAAGCGGTGTTGCTACCGCCGCAGTGTTTACCGCCAACATCCGTGCCGGCACATACACTGTTACGGCGACGACCGCAGGCTTGGCATCGGCGCCTGCTGCATACGTGCTCACGAATATTCCCGGCGCGGCCAGTGCAATCTCTTCTGTCGCTGGAGCAAACCAAAGCACGCAAATTAACACCGCGTTCGCGACCCGTCTGAAAGCAAGAGTCGCTGATGGCGCGGATAACTCCATCAGTAACGCTCTCGTCAAATTTACCAAACCACCATCTACCGTTCCGAGCGGGACATTCGCCGGTGCCGACACCGTACGAACGGATACATCGGGGATTGCAACTGCTCCGGTCTTTACGGCGAATTCCATGGCCGGCAGTTACAGTGACACGGCGGTTGTTGTCGGCGCTTCACTTAGCCCCGCTCTGTTTCCTCTGACAAACTTATCGGGAGCTGCTGGGAGTATCACACCGACGGCGGGGACGCCACAATCTGTTAGAGTCAACAACCCGTTTCCGGTCAATCTCCAGGTCCGTGTTGTTGACAGTGGTGGAAATCCAGTGAATAATGTTCTTGTTACTTTTACCGCTCTGGGAACAACGGCGAACGGGACGTTCCCGAGCGGGACTACTACGGACACAGCAAGAACCAATTCAACCGGCTTTGCGACTGCCCGTGTGCTTACTGCCAACACGATTGCTGGAAGTTATCAAGTCAGGGCATCCGCATCAGGAGTTACAACTCCTGCATTCTTTAACCTGACAAATACGGCTGCCGCGGCATCGCGCATTACGGCGACTGCGGGCACACCGCAAAGTGCGGTGGTGGGAACAGCATTTGCAATACTGTTCAAGGCTAAAGTGGAGGATGTGTACACCAATCCGATCCCTGCAGTAACGGTCACATTTATTGCGCCACCTCTATCCGGCCCGAGCGGGTCGTTCACGGGGGGCAATACGGCAACGACGGATTCGACGGGTGTTGCTACCGCACGAGTATTTACGGCAAACACATTTGCGGGAGGCTATGTCGTTCGCGCGACGGCGGTCGGTACCGATACTGCCAGCTACTCGTTGACGAATCGGTCGGCTGGGGCATCTTCGATCATAGCTACGGGCGGCACTCCGCAGACGGCAACGGTCAATGCGTTTTTTGGCGACAGTTTGCGCGCTGTTGTGCGCGACATATCGAGCAACCCTGTACCCAATGAGCCCGTTACTTTTACTGCACCTTCTACGGGCGCAAGCGGAGTATTCGCTAATGATTCTACCCGGATTACTGTCAATACAAATTCGCTCGGCGTTGTGGCGGTTCGTTTTCGAGCCAGGACAGCGGCAGGCGGCCCCTATAGTGTTGAGGCAAGAGTATCAGGCGTGGCGACAGCCGCGCCGTTCTCGCTCCGGAATGTTGCCGGTCTGCCCGCAAGTATCACACTCGTTTCCGGCTCTGGTCAGACCGCTATCGTTCGCCGGCAGTACGCTCTGCCCTTCAGAGCGAAGGTTCTGGATTCTTTCGGAAACGACGTTGGAGGAGGCAGCGTAACGTTCCGGGCGCCTGCGTCGGCCCCTTCTGGCTGGTTCCCTTCAGGGAGGTCAACTGTCCAACTAACGGATATTACGGGTATCGCAACTGCGCCCGCGTTCACGGCCGATAGCACAGCCGGATCGTTTACAGTCTCTGCTTTGGTGTCAGGGGTTAGTGGACAGATTTCCTATTCACTTCGAAATCTCCCCGGGTCGGCTGCGAGAATAGAAGTTGTTCCTGGAGGGACCCCCCAAAGCGTGCCCGTTGGTACTGACTTTCCGGTTCGATTTCGCGTTGTAGTTTACGATTCATTCGACAACAGAACTCCGGGCGTTGTGGTGACCTACGCGGCGCCATCTTCCGGCACAAGCGGGACATTTAGTGGATCGCTGAACGCTACAGCAACAACAGACACGGCGGGAATTGCGACGCCCCCGGTCTTTACTGCAAACGATATCGCGGGTCAGTACCGGGTGGGCGCGAGTGTATCTGGCGCACCGCAGGCGGCAGTTGATTTTCTTCTTACGAACACAGCAGGCGGTCCTGCGAGCGTCGTTGCAACCTTCGGTACGCCCCAAAGTGCAGAAGTAGCCCAACCATTCTCTGACCCGTTCCGCGTTCAAGTGCGTGACGCTCTCACCAATACAGTACCGAATGCTCTCGTGAGATTCACACCTCCAGGCTCTGGTCCGAGTGGAACGTTTCAATTGGGCATCGATACAGTAAGGACGGATTCAAATGGCGTTGCCCAGGCACGTCCCTTTACTGCGAACACGCGGGCTGGTGCTCGTCCATATGGACTCAGAATCGAGGTGGGAACCCTTGTTGAGCTCGACCTTTTTTCTCTCACGAATAGGCCCGGCCCGCCGGACTCGTGTCTTGCAGAAGCCGGGACTCCGGACTCGACTCAAGTTGATAGGCCATTCCCACGCGAGAAGACTGTGCTGGTGACTGACCGCTACAGAAATCCTCGCCCAAATGTCGTTGTCTCGTTTTTCGCTCCGACGAGCGGTGCGAGCCTCTCAGCAGTTCCGCCAACGCCTCCGACGGATTCTTCAGGGAGAGTATCTGTCTCATGGAGTGCGAACCGGGTGTCAGGCTCGTATCAAGTAACTGCCATCGTATTGGGAGTCGGTAACTCAGCCATCTTCAGGCTGAAAAATCTCGTGGCGCCGGCGGCTTCGATCACGGCAATTTCGGGAACTCCCCAAACGCGACAAGTGGACTCGCTTTTTGCTCCGCTGCGAGTTTCGGTGCTGGATCCGTTCTTGAATGGCGTGCCGAATGTCAATGTCACGTTCAGGGCTCCAACATCCGGGGCGAGCGGTACGTTTCTGACAACAGGAAGAGACACAGCTGTTGTAATAACGAATGAGAGCGGCGTCGCAACATCTCCGTTGCTTCGTGCCAACAGGATGATCGGTTCGTATCAAGTACGCGCCGCAGTCCCGGGAGTCGGCGCCCCCGCGAACTTCGATCTGCAGAATACGAGCGGTCCCCCTGGAAGCATCGCGATAGTTGTGGGGAATGACCAATCAGCGTTCGTCGATGCACAGTATGGAGTACGCTTCAAAGTCCGTGTGCTTGATGGCCTCGGGCTTCCGGTGCAGGGAATAACTGTGAGGTGGGACCCGCGGCCTTCATCCGGCCCGGGCGGGTCGTTCACGGGGGGTCAAAATATCGCCATGACGATTGCGGATGGTACGGCGGAGGCTGTTGCGTTCACCGCAAACCAACGTGCGGGTTCATTTATCATAGATGCCTCGGCTCCCGGCGTGAGCAGTCCGGTGCCCTTCCGGCTCCGGAATCTGCCCCGCGGGGCGAAGGATTCTCGTATCACTGAGGGAGCGAATCAACAGACTCAGGTGGTCACACAGTTTCCGGTGTTGTTCAAGGTCTCCGTACTCGACACATTCAACAACGGCGTTCCGAGCGTACAGGTGACATTTGCACCACCCCCGCAGGCAGGCCCCAGCGGCACATTCCAATCGGGAAATATATATACCACCGATAGCGTGGGTATTGCAACCGCCTCCAGCTTTTCAGCAAATGAGCGCGCCAATCAGGGGTTTGGGTATGACCTTCCGTACACGGTCGCAGGGATCAGCACACAGTTGCAGGCGTTTCGTTTGGAGAATCTCCCGCGCCCCGCGTTCAGAATTGACACACTCACCGGTACCACACCCCAAAGGGCTGTTATCAGGAATCCGTTTGGGAACCTGGGAGTTATCGTCACCGACAATCTGCTTAATCTGCGAAGCGGTGATACGGTTCGCTTTTCTGCCCCTCGCACAGGACCGAGTGGAACATTCGCCGGAGGTCGAAGGGACACATTCGCAATCTGTGGCAATGGAATTGCAAACGCGCCGCAGTTTACGGCAAACGATACTGCGGGAGGTCCCTATCGTGTGACAGCGAGAGTTTTAGGTGTATCAACTCCAGCAGAGTTCTTGCTTACCAATGGTCCAGGCTTGGCAGCGAAAATCACCGTTCTGAGCGGCACGCCACAAGCGACTTTTGTCACTCTGAACTTCCCGGCTCAACTGCGAGCAAGGGTAAGAGATGCTTCCAACAACTTCGTCCCCGATGTAAATGTGACATTTGATGCCCCCCGCCAGGATTCAGCG
>JANNUB010000097.1:0-15059 GCA_031394795.1 Ignavibacteriota bacterium
CCAGCTTGCGCGCCGGAATCCACCCTTCCCGCGTGCGCGCTGCCATCGGCTTCTCGCCTCGGGATTACTCACAAGCGATTTCCATGCCTCGACCGGATCTTCGTAGTCAGCCCGCGCTTGCCTCCAGAGATCGAGCAGTGCCCCTCTAATGTAGGGGTACTTCACACGCAGCGGGCTGTACAGATACCATGAAAACGAAATTCCGCGTTGGCAACCGCGCGGCTCATAGGGAGGCAGACCGTGCTCGAGCGACGGATAGTCGAGTCCCTGCATCTCCCACGTCACGATGCCGTCCTTCACATGGATCATCCATGTGCAACTGCCGGTGCAGTTCACACCGTGCGTGCTGCGCACAATCTTGTCATGTTGCCAGCGATTGCGATAGAATTCCTCCCAGCTTCTGAGCTGCGCCTTCTCCTCATCTTTGATCCAAGAAATCTTGCCATTGTTGCTCATTGACTCTCTCCAATAGTTTTTTCCAAAACGAGTGCGCGCCGAATTGTTCTGAGCCGATTATTCCAAATCACGTCGAACAAACCCATGAGAACCAGTGCACCGGCGAGTCCGATCAAAATGAAATTCAATCGCACTGTCGAGACATCCTCGGGGTTGCGAGCAAGGGTGCTCTGAAAGTATGCCACCAGAACAAGTATCTCCTCGCCATCCAAAGCTTGCTTCTTGTACACCGACTGCATCGTGGGAGTAGCCGGAGCAGAGAGCCAGGTCGAAAGGGTGTTGCGTCCCTGATATCGCTCGAACACCGTTGTCAGGTCGGGCGCCAGCGTTCCGCCGCCGAAGAGTTTGATCCCCTGGGCAGTGTGGCAAGAGATGCAAGACGGACCTCCGTTCTTCAATGCAACTTGACCAAGAAAGATGCCTTCTCCCGCCTCGACATCCTTCGGAGTAAAAGGTCTGTCGCTGATCTGGATGCCGGCAAACTGCGACTTCTCCAGTTTCGATTCGGCGTCGATAAGAGTGAGAAGCGCCTCGGCGCGTGCTTTGGTCATCCCCGTGAGTGTGGGCATGAGAACTCCGCGTGAAGCCTTAAATAACTCCTGAGCATACGGATCGCCGCCGTCGATCACCGATTTCGGATCTTGCATGAACTGAATGAGCCATGCTTTGTCTTTTCGTCCGGACACGTTCTTGAGATCGGGACCGGTCAGCCGTCCGCCGCCTACGGTATGGCAGCTCATGCAGTTCTGACGGAAATCATCCGTCGGATTCTGCCCGTACACCGGCACTGACATTGCCGTTACGACCAGTGCGGCCAGCAGAATGCTTTTGCGCCTATCGGGCATGTCCGTGATTGTTCGGTCGCGTTGCATATCCGTCATTGTTTCTTCCCTTGCTTGGATACTGAGGGCTTCCTTTGGGGTTTTTGGAAATTGATTTTACAGTCGAGGTCTTTGCCCAGCACGGCGAGGGTTTTTTCATCTACCATTTTGGTAATGACTTGCTTGGCTGATTTCCATTGGTTATGAACCGGGCAGGGGCTTGCCTCGCTGCAGCTTGGAAACCCAAGAACACACTGCGTGAAGATCGAATCTCCGTCCACAGAGGTGATGATGTCATGAAGAGCGATAGTGTCGGCAGGTCGTCCAAGCTCGAATCCCCCTTTCGCGCCTTTGCGGGAGAGGATGAGACCGTCTCTCGTGAGATTCTGGAGAACTTTATTGAGAAAATGGTGCGGGATACGGAGCGCGTCCGAAACGTCCCTCAGCAGCACCGGCTCCTTCTCCTTGCGTCTGGCAAGGTAGAGCATCGCCTGGATCGCATATTCACAAGATTTGCTGAAGATTAAGGACATTATCGTCTTAAGATAATCAGACCTAATTATCTGTAATATACGACAGAGAACCCCTTTTTGTCAAGAGTCTGGAGAACTTTTTTTCCAAGATACCGAACAGGAGATCGCCCCCGAAGGTCTGATTGAGGGCATGAACAGCAACGGGATTTGTTGAGCGCGGAGGGTTGCAGCGGGAGTAATTAGAGTTTGAACGGAAAGTTCAAGCTCTACAAGCAATCACTGGAACTTGAATTCCTTCACACTCCCGAAGATGCGAACGTACACACTTGGCTCGTTCTTGCTCGTGGTCTGAATCGTGACGCCGTCGTTTAACACTTGCATGGCAGCTTTCGCTTTCAGTTCGGCAAGAACATCAGCTGATTTTCCCGGCGCAATCGGATCTTTCGGGAGCTTAACCGTGAGACCTTGCAAGCCGCTGTTGTAACTCGAGAGCGTTACCGGCTCCGTGCTGTTGTTCGTAATCGTAATCGTCGCAGAGTTGACGCGCCCGACCTCTGCATCCTTGAACCAGAACTGCTGCGGGTTCATTGCGATTTCTTGGATCACGTTGGCGGTGAATTCGAAACGCGCTGCCGGATCGTTTGCCGCATTGGAATTGATCGTGACGGCTTTGGTGACCTGCCCTGTGAAGTTCGTCGAATTGAACGTGATGCCGACTTCACCGGTCTTGCCGGGAGCAATGGAGGAACTCGTTGCAACTGCGCCCGTGCATCCGCACGAGACGTCAATCTTCCCAATCTCGAGCGGTTTGTCGCCGATGTTTTTCACCACAACGACGTGCTCGACTTTCTTGCCGCGGTTGATGTTGCCCAACGCAAACTTGTTGCCGCCGACGATTTCGATTTTCGGCTGCGCAAACAACGGAACGACGAACGCCGCCGTCAAAAAAAGAAGTCCTCGTTTCATGATTCCCTCACAAAAGTCTGTGATCAAAATTTTCGTGTAGATAAGATAGTGAAAAAGAAATAACAGTCAATGCGTTTAAGAACCTCGCAGCGCCTTCGTTTGCAGCATCGGCGCGGGACGATAACGATCTTCGCCGAAATAGTCATGCAAGGCGTTCATCACGGCGAGAACATGCACATACCCGATTCGTTCAGCCCATTCGACAGGACCATTGGGATAGTTGGTTCCCAACCTCATTGCCGTGTCAATGTCCTTCCCTTCGGCAACACCTTCCATCATCGCAAAGCACGCTTCGTTCACGAGCGAACACAGAATGCGCGGCATGACGAGCCCGGGGCTGTCGTGGACGAAAGCGAATTCTTTCCCGAGAGATTTCGCAAATACTTCAACCGAATGTTTCGTCTCAACACTTGTCCGACGCGAAGCCGCAAACTCCATCATGCCTCCGGCGAGCAACGTTGGCAGCGCGCCCATGCCGATGAGGCGTTCGGGGTGCTTCACCCATGTCGCTTGCTCAGCAACAGTTACTGTCGTTGACGATGAAAGAATCGGAATTTTTGGGGAAAGAACTTTCTCAAGTCTTGAGAGATTCCTTTTCTTTTCTTCGAGATTGATGTTGGTGAGTTCGAGCGCCAGCGTCGCGGATTTCGAAAGAGTTTTTGTTTTTTTCTGATTGACGGTCGCTGCGACGGCAAGACCTTTGCCTTCACAGAGAGACTCGTACTCCTGAACGAGCGGCGATTCGCCAACAATCAAAATTTTCTTTTGCATCATCTCAAAATTCTGAGCGGAGCGAAGAATCCGGCGGCAAGATGTTTCGCTCCGCTCAACATTAAATGTCGTCTTCCGCCCCAGCGTTCCCGCCTCCACCATCTGTCGCTGTATCGAATGCGGACGAAAACGCGGCTCGTGAAAGAATTGTTCGTACACGGATTTCGTCACCGCGTAGTTCACATCAATCCCGATCAAATCCATCAGCTCGAACGGACCCATCTTGAAATCGCCCGAAAGTTTCACGATGCGATCGATCTCTTCGACCGAAGCAACGCCTTCGCCGAGCAACCGCAATGCCTCGCCATAGAACGGACGTGCAACGCGATTCACGATGAAGCCCGGCGTGTCTTTACAAACCACGGGCTCTTTCTTCATCGAGCGAGCAAGCTCAACCGTTGCCGCGACAGTTTCATCCGACGTTTGCCTGCCGCGTACAACTTCGACAAGTCGCATCAGCGGCGGCGGATTGAAGAAGTGCATCCCGACGACATTTTCCGGCTTCTTCGTGAACGATGCGATTGACGTGATAGAAAGAGAAGACGTGTTCGATGAGAGAATTGCGTTGGAAGAAGTAATGTTCGAAAGATGCTGAAATATCTTCTTCTTCAGTTCGATATCTTCGAGCACGGCTTCGATGACGAAATCCGACGGAGCCAAATCATCGAGACTTGCTCGCGGATGCACACGCGCGAGCGCGGCGGAAGCATCATCGTCCGTCATCTTCTGCTTTTCGATGCTGCGCTTCAAGTCACCGCGGATACGTTCCATGCCTTTGTGCAACGCTTCATCGTTCACATCGTACATGATCACTTCGAAGCCCGCGAGCGCGGCAACTTCCGCAATGCCGCTTCCCATTGTGCCCGCTCCAATAACACTAATTGTTTTCACCATCGAGTTCGCCGTGCTCATGAAATTCTTGCGAGAAAAAGTAGGTGGAAATCAGCACAGAATCAACACGACCAAATTTTGCTGAATGTTTTGTACATTGCACGTGCATCAAGGAAAAGAGTATGGAACAAGTAGCTGCACTCCAAGCAATACAAGCAATCCTCGCGCCCGCGCTGGGAATCTCCGCCGTCGGGTTACTGCTGTTAGGATTGAATGCACGCTACTCGAACATCATCAATCGCATTCGGCTCTTGAATGACGAACGGCGGCGATTCAACCGGATGATTTCGGACAACGTCGAGCTGAGTTTTATGGACAATGCACGGTACAAGAGCATTCGAAATCAAACACAAGGGTTGCTCGCGCGCAGCAAACTCGTGCGCAACGCGATTCTTTTTCTGCAGCTCGCCATAGCGCTCTTCGTGATCACATCGGTGATGATCGGGCTGAACTTTTTTCTCCCGACAAACTCGCCCAACTCGATCACGCTCCTTTTGTTTATTGGAGGAATGTTGTGCGTGCTCGTTGGGGTTGCCAATGCTGCGCTGGAAGTCTATCGCTCGCACAAAATCGTTTTGATTGACGTCAACGCGGAGGAATAACGACTACGGCGTATCAACTCTCACCGTCGGCGGCGTAGTATTGAGAACGATGATCGTGTAGGACTTGTCTTCTTCCGCCATGAAGAATGTCGTCGCATTTCCCGAAACCCCCTCAGGCTTCGCATCAACTTCGTAGTTCGAAACATCCACTTCAATGTATCCCGTTGTGCCATTGGCGCCAACGTCGTTGATGTTGTAAGTGTTTCCAGCCGAGCGTTTCAATTGTACGTCAGTAATGTCGTTGCGCTGATTGCTGACGCGGACTTTTGGTTTGTCTTTCGAACAGCCCGCGGTGCTCATGAGTACCGTAATTGCCGCGAAGGCAACGAACAGGATCTTCATTTTTTTGTTTTCCCCTCTCTGGTTGTGTTGTTTACTTCCCTTTGAACTCCGGCTTCCGCTTTTCGATGAACGCCCTCACACCCTCCTTGTGATCTTCCGTCTCCGATGCAACTTGTTGAATGTACGCTTCATAATCGAGAAGCGAGTCGAGGTCGCAGCTCATTGCTTTGTTGAACGCACGCTTCATCAAACCGATGGCGCGCGTTGGAGCGCTCGCCAAAGAATTTGCAAGCTCCATCGTCACCGCTTCGAGCGTCGCGGGGTTTGCGATTTTGTTCACAAGTCCAACCTGCAAACATTCGTCAGCAGGGATTCTCCTTCCCGTCGCCGCGTACTCGAACGCGCGCGTCATCCCCGCCAGTCGCGGCAAAAACCAGTGCGCGCCGTTATCAGGCACAAGCCCGATGTTCACGAACGCTTGCATCATATACGTTTCGCTCGACATGACACGCATATCGCACGCGAGTGCGACGCTACAACCCGCGCCTGCAGCGATGCCGTTGATCATTGCGACAACGGGCTTCTCAATCGTCCGTATTTTTCTGATGAGAGGATTGTACGATTTGTCTAACGAATCTTTCAGCGAGCGCTTTGAGCCGTGATGCTCCTTCAAATCTTGTCCCGAACAGAACGCCTTATCTCCGGCGCCGCGCAAAACAACACAACGTACCGTAGGATCTTTCTCGGCTTCTTTGAACGCGTCGTTCAATTCTTTCTTCATCAACTCATTGAAGGCGTTGTAGCTCTCGGGGCGATTCATCGTGATGGTGAGAACGCCATTGATATTTGTGTATAGAAGAGTTTGGAAGTCGGGCATAGATAGGTTCCGCTTTGGGGAATGCCGCAGCGCGGCGCAAAGGAAAAAGTGTAAACCTAAAATCGCAAAGTGAAAAAGATAACGTTAAACGATCAACAATCTCCAACTACGCTGCTTTGGGAACTACATTTCTCACGTGAAGAATTTCTTCGCTTTGAATCGGTCGAATGTCTTCGGAACGCAATGTTGCCACTGCGATCGTATTGCCCCCAGCATTGACAAATTCAACTTCAAAAGCATTTCCATCCTCATAGCAATGAACGACAGCGCCGACGTCGCCCGTCGTCAAATCGAATTCATCAACATTGCGTGTGAGGGCGACTGTATCAAGTTCGCGTATCATAGTTTCTCCTTACTTCTTGTTGACTTAGCCGGATAAGCGGTAACCAACCGAACGTTGTTCTTGCCATGTTCGCGAATCCAAACTGTTCTTACACGTGCGGTCGTACCGAGAGGAGTTTGAATATCTCCATCTACAACATACTTAGTTCCATGAGGATTTTCAATCAGGCGCACAAAATCATTTTCCTGAGCGACCTTCTTGAGGATGACCACAAACTCGCTGGCATTCTGCAAGTCAAAACCGATTGCTGAGAAAAAACCAGCTTTCCACTTGCCAACCGAATGCGACTCCGAAAAAAGATATGCCGAAAGTTTTCTTTCTGGAATCTCAAACTCAGTCTCTGGCGGGAATCGCATCACTTCCCTTTCCACTCCGCCTTCCTCTTCTCGGCGAACGCCCGCATTCCTTCCTTCTGATCTTCAGATGCAAACAACAGATAAAAATTCTTCCTCTCGAATTCGAGTCCGCCTTCAATCGTCGTGTCGAACGATTTCAGTACGGCTTCCTTCGCGAGCTTCACTGCAACAGGCGGCTTCGATGCAATTTCTTTCGCCCACGACTTTGCTTCTTCGAGATAATATTCTACAGGAACGACCTTGTTGATGAGTCCCCATCGCAGCGCTTCATCGGCGGAGATCATTCGTCCCGTCAGCACCATTTCCATTGCTTTCACTTTGCCGACTGCGCGTGTGAGTCGCTGCGTGCCGCCAGCGCCTGGCATCACACCGATGTTGATTTCAGGCTGACCGAATTTCGCCGTCTCGCTCGCAATCACCATATCGCAACTCATTACCAACTCGCATCCACCGCCGAGTGCAAAGCCGCTCACCGCTGCGATGATCGGCTTCTTCAACTTGCGAATTCGATCCCATCGTGCAAATTGGTCGCGCGTCAACATATCAATCGCTGAAGCTTCTGCCATCTCTTTTATGTCTGCGCCAGCGGCAAATGCTTTTTCGTTTCCCGTAAGAATGATACAGCGAACCTCGTCGTCTTTGTCTAAAACTTCGAGCGCGTCAACAAGCTCCGTCATCAACTGGATGTTGAGCGCGTTCAGCACATCGGGACGATTGAGCTGAACGATTGCGTAGCCGTCTTGTTTCGTTACGATGATGAATTGATATGACATGGAAAGTCTCCATACTAAATGTTGAGCGAAGCGAAACATCTCGTACTTAGCAGCACACAAGAGCGTCCGTTCGGGAGCGGTTCTCGCTGTTCCCGCTTTGCTGAACTCAACCTGATGTAGATAGTCTTTTCATCAGCCTGTTAGCTGCCCGCCGCGAGCTCTCGCAAGTCGAGAACCAGATTGTCGCCATCAATGCGACCGACGGAAAAAAGATGCGGGTAATGTTTCTGCAGCTCAGCGATGCATTTGTCATGCGGCATATCGGCGTAGCTGCCGTAGTCGTGCAGATACTCCATGAACCTGTTGCCTGCTGAATCGTACTGTTGAAAAATCGCGTCGTGAGAGCCGTCAAATTCGAGAGGCTCGACGTTGAAGAATTTGCACAGCTGGTAATTGAACGCGGGAGTTGTCTTCACCCATTTGTCATTGAGATAGAATTCCGTAACGCCATGGAACACCAATTCGTTTGTCTGGAGAATTCTTTCGATTTTTTCCGCAGCGATGTGATTCTTCACGATGTAAAAACTCAATCGGCTTGGAATCGCAACGACTCGCGCTGAAGCCGCGAGGACAATCGCTTTCTCGATGCAATTGCCGTCCGTTTTTTTCAGGAGCCTGCTGGCTTTCAGACTTTCCCGACGCAGATCGAAGCGGTAGGGATAATAGATGAAGCCATCGCGAACAGCATAGTACAATTGAACCGCCTTTTCGACTGCAGAAGCGCCCCTGCTCGAGTTCTCTTCTGCAAAACGACGGACAGACTCATGTTCACAATCGAGAAAGTATGTTGCTTCGAGATATTGATTCATAAGCGTTAGGCTGCAAAACGGAGTTGTGCACAAGATACAGAAGGTGGAGGTAAGTCTCAACGGCGAGTGTAGATTCAGTCAACGCATTCTCAATTGGTCACAGTGTTCAATTTACTACTCAAAATTCATTTCACTCACCTTACAATGCTCTTGATGCCTGAATGATTCCATCATTTCCCTCTGGCATTTTTTCTGTTGCCGTTGTCGTCGGTCCTATGGTTGTTTGACAATCTCACTATCTCGGAGTTCGTTATGCAACTTCTACGTTTGCGCCGGGTGGCGCTTGCTTTCAGCTATTCACTTTGCGTTATGCTCACTTCTTGTGTAACTCCAGAAACGTTGTTTCGTCTTTCACCCGTTTCGACAAACACAATCTGGTACTATGGAAAGGAACTTGTCACTCACCATTCGGAAGCTGTTGACATTGGCATTCGATTCAACAGACAGGAAGGTGCGTATCTCGTTTTCGATGTTGATATTCTGAATCTTGCAGAGCAACCTGTTCTTGTTAACCCCGAACAGTTCTACTACGTTGTCCTCCAATCGCCAACCGATGCTGAAAGCCTTGACATCACGAAAACTCCCACGTATGCAGAGAATGCGGAAGCTATCGTGCATCGGATTGACAGAACAATTGCAAGCGCACGCGCTAGCGAGGCTAACGCAGCTATCGGCGATGGCGTTGGGTTACTGCTCGGTGTTGCTGCCGATATCGCGAGCAGCGGAAAACAGAAAACGAAAGAGGAACGTCAAAAGGAGAGAGATGATGCGAGGAAAGAGCGAGAGGAACGGTTTCTTCGAGATTTCAATAGCGAGAAAACGTTTAAGAGCCTTGCCGATGAGCGGGCGCATTGGGAATTCCAGGCTCTTCGCAAGCATACGCTCCCATCAATGAAGTCTATTCAAGGCGAAGTATATTTTTTGTTGAATCAAAAGGCTCGTTACATGAGAATCTATTTTCCAATTGAGAACGTGAACATTGACTTCGTGTACAAGCAGGAGAGAGTATCGGCAGACGGAAAAACCTAAGAAGTGAATCGAGCTCTGAGGGGAAACGACTTCAACTCAAGACGAAGTTCATTCCGTTGTTCTGTACTTCCGCAGGTGTCGCCGGAGAACCTTCAGCGCCCGTGTAATCTGATTCTCTACCGTCTTCACGCTCACGCCGAGTTGCTTGCCGATTTCCGCGTTCGACAGTCCTTCCATTCTGCTCAGAAGAAAAACCTCGCGGCACTTCGCAGGCAATTGTCTTGCAGCCTCAGCCAACTTCTCTTCAAGCATATTCAATTCCGTCGAAGCTTCAGGATCGTCTCCTGCCGATGAAGTCTGAGAGACCTCTCCTTCAAATTTGATTCTCACATTTCGATGCTTTACAGAATCGAGAACCAGATTGCGGCTGATGCGAAAAATGTATGCAAGGAAAGACAAGTTTGGTTTGAGAGAACTTCGTTTTTGCCACACACGCACGAACGTCTCTTGCACAATATCGTGCGCCGCATCTGCATCGCGGAGACTGTGCAGCGCGTTGCGAAACAGAATGGGTTGGTACTTCTCAAACAGGAGGCGGAAGGCTTCGTTGTCGGAAGCCTTTACGCGTTCGATAAGTTGTTCGTCGCTTTCAGGCATTGAGAGATGTTCGGCAATCAGTCTGTAGATTCAAAATAGAAACAGACTCTCTTAGGTGCAATCATGCTTACTGAAATAAAGTTGGAACAATGCTTGGGGGTTACAGGGGAGATAGTCGTTTCATAAGTAGATAGCAAAGGAGCAAACGTGTTTCGAATCTTGCAGAAAATCAAAAATTGGTTTGGCATTTTGCGGGGATCGCGGGATGCTGGCAAAGACGTTAACGATATTCTTGAGGGTGACTTCGCCCAACTTCGCGCGACAGATCCCGAAACCCATCTTCAATGGCTGCGACTGCAACGCGCACTATCACCTCAACCGCAAGAAACCCGACAAACGCGAACGCGACTGGTTCCGCGTATCGCTTTCGGGGTAGCAATCGTCGCTACGGCAATCGTTGGTGCATATTTCTACTTCAGCCCGCGTGAGCTTCCGCCAGAAGTATTTGCGACTCGCAAAGGCGAGCAAACCAGATTGGTTCTTCACGACAACTCGGAAGTAACGCTCAACTACGCAACCGAACTCACAGTTCCGAAAATGGAAAACGGCAAAGCGCGATTGCTTGCGCTCAACGGCGAAGCCTACTTTCGCGTTCGGCGAAACGCAACCCCGTTCATCGTCTCGACAGATTGCGCGGAAGTGCAAGTGGTTAGCACGGAGTTCAATGTTCGCGCACGCGACGGAATGTTAGAGGTTGCCGTGATTCATGGAATCGTACGAGTCACGGCACAAGACAGCACGCTGACCCTAACGCAAAATCAACGGGCGTTATGTGCGATGAACGATTTTCCGAAACGAGTCGGCGACATGCCATCGCCCGAATATCCCGGATGGATGCAAGGCAAACTGTTCTTCGATAGAACTTCGTTCGAGGCGGCATGTCGCGAGATTGAGATGCGATTCGATGTTGTAATCAGAATTGATGATGCGGATATTCGAAATGAAATCGTAACGGGAATGCTGAACGCGACAAATGCAGAGGCTGCGCTCAACGCGCTATGCGGATTGACGGGTAAGAGATACGACAATGATGGTAATGTATACAAGCTTTATTAGTCCTGCCGTTAGAAAAAATCAACGTATGCGAACATTAGCGACTCTCTCTAAGACCGAAAAAGGACACGGCGGAGCCGTGTCCCTACTGAGAATTGTGAGGCTGGCGATAGCTTACAGTATCCTCATTGCGTTTGGGGCGGTGTCGGACGTAGCTGCGCAGAACCGCGAATCCACCCACTCATTTCGCTTTCACGATGTAACGTTGAGCGCCGCGCTCGATTCACTCTTGCGTTGGTACTCCGTCCCGTTGATGTATCTTGAAAAAGATGTCGCTGAAAAAAATGTCACTGCCGAATGCAACTCATGCACGTTTGAAGAAGCGCTCAAGCAAATCATTGAAGGTCATGGATTGACGTGGAAAGTTATCGGTGAACAGGTGATTGTTGAGAAGCAGGCTGCTCGCTTAGAAATTCCAACAGCAACGCTCGCAGGAACAGTAAGAGATTCTCTTACGGGCGAATGGCTCGTTGGTGTGAGTGTGCTCCTTCGAGCTACGGATGCCGATGGCTCGCAAACCATTCATCGCTGGTGCTCGACGAATGAGTTTGGATTCTTCTCGCTTCGCAAAATAAAACCTGACGGCTACACACTCGTCATTCGCTCCGTCGGCTATCGCACGCTGAATGAGCGCATTATGGTTGTGCCAAGTTCATCATCGGTGCGCGACATTGTGCTTGCCGAACAGAACGTAACGCTTCCTGAAATTACGGTTGAAGGACGACGCTCAACGCTTGCTGCATCGGATGGAATTTCGCGCGGCGTGTACATTCGTGCTACGCCGTCCGATGCAAACCAATATCATCTCGAAGGCGCTCGCATTTACAATCCCAATCATTACGGCGGAGTGCTCAGCACGTTCAACGCCGATGCGCTGCGCGACGTGCAACGACTTGCAGGCGGTGTTCCGCCATATTACGGCGGACGCATCGGCGGAATTCTTGATGTTACGCTGCGAGAAGGAACGATGGAGAAGCTCGCAGGCTCGGCGGGCATCGGCTCGCTTGGTTCGCATCTGATGCTCGAAGGTCCGCTTGCCGAGCAAACGACGTTTCTCATCTCCGGAAGAAGAGGCTATCCTGATGTTTTGCTGCCGCGAAATCCAGCAGGGAAAGAACGAAGCGATTTGAATTCTACAGAGATCATGGCGAAGGTGAGCCATCATCTCGGAGGGAACAGTCGGCTCTTCTTTAGCGGATACTTCGGACGCGACGCGTTCGACAATCAAACGAATGAGCAGACTGGCAGGCAACTCCACAACACTCTTCGCTGGGGAAACGCCGCCGTAAATCTTCGATGGATTAGCGTCGTCTCGCCGTCGCTCTTCGTTCATGCGTCGGCGGTGTTCACGCGATACAGCTTCGACGTCGAACAACTCCTTACGCGCAACGCGCTTCTCGAACGGTTTCCATCAAGCTATCGCATCGAAGATATCGCGTTGCGTGCGCACGCCGAACATTTCTACGATGAGTTCCATACGTTTCGCGGCGGCGTTGACCTCGTGCGACACAATATGCGAGGCGCTATCAGCGAGTTCTCTACTCAGCTCGCGCCTTTCACACTTAACAGAGTCTCTTCGTGGGAGCTTTCCATCTATCTGCAAGATCAATGGCGATTGACTCCATCTGTTTCGGCGGAGTTGGGTGCGCGTGCAACGTCGTTCATCGGCGGTCAGGGAACGTTCTCGTCGGTTGATCCTCGATTCTCACTACTGGTTTCGCTGAAGAACGATCTGCGGCTCTACACATCGCTGACGTCAATCAACCAGTTCGTTCATCCGTATCGCAACAGCGGGATATTTTTGTTCTACCCGACGATCTTTTTCTATCCTTCGACGGATAAGATACGTCCGACGACATCGCTGCAGGTTTCGTTTGGTATTGAGAAGAATTTTGATGAGAGCGAGTACACGATTGCAGGTGAGACGTACTATCGCCTCACGCAAAAGCTTCACGAGTTCGCGTTCGACACGCTAACAACAAAGACCTTTTCCGATATCGCGCTGTTCGGCGAAGGAACAACATACGGCGCGGAGTTGACGCTCACGAAACGCGCAGGCGATCTCAGCGGCTCGATACGATACAGCGCGTCGTGGGCGAGCAATCGGTTTGCAGAATTGAATGGAGGAGAGCCGTTCGCTCCTCGCTTCAATCGGAAACATGAGCTTTACGCGTCGTTATCGTATGCGCTTGATGCGAGTTGGACTGTTGGCGCTGTGTGTCTTCTTTCGTCGGGAGAGTCTTCCTCTTTTGATTCGTATCAATCGAAAGCCTTGAATAGTGGAGCGCCGAATGTGCAGTATGAAAGAAGTATCGCAAGCGATCTGAACGGCGGGCGCTTCCCTGGTTTTCAGCGACTTGAGTTTAAACTGCTTCACCGATTCTCGTGGTGGAGTGTGCCATTTCAGGCGTCGCTCCGTTTGCTGAACGGCTACGGCTTGCTCGACCCGTTTGCTTTTACGCCGCGCGACAATCCCGACAACAGGTTGAGATGGAACGCGACGTTCGATGCGCCTGAGATTTTGCCGCTGTATCCTGTTGTGAATGTGAGTGTGAGGTTCTGACATGAAGAGTAACATCTTAACTGATTGCAGGTTTTGGAATTACAATCAGAATCTTCCTTCGCCACAACATACTGATGAGGTTGCCATGAGATCACGATTAACTTTTTTAGCGATTCTCCTTTTCCAGCCCACTTCCGCATCGTTGGCACAGTGGATTCCCATTCGGACGGTTCCCGTCATTGCAGGCAACCAATCCGATTTCCAGCCATCTCTTGCGAGAGGAATCGGGAACCTCTCGATCGCATTCGACGATCCGCTCGGCGATCCGTTCATCAATCCCGCAAAAGCATCGCGGCTTGAAGGCGTCACGCTCTTCTTGACCCCGTCGCGAAACAGTTGGAGCAATGAGGATGGGCGGTCGGTCAACGCCGGACGCGGTTCATCGTTCTATTCCGGCGCAGCGCTGAATTCACTTCCGCTCGGCGTGCTCTTCAACGCCGGCGATTATTTTGGTGGAGCGACGTTTGCGTATCAGGGTTATAGAAGTGAGCGGTCGCGTGGTGATTTCTTTGGAGTGCGACCCGCGCTGTTTGCTGCTGATGACGGGCGAGCCGATCGCAACGATATCGGCAGCAACACATTTCTCTTCGGATTGCTTGGCGCCTCGTTGTTCGAGTCAACACTTTCCGTCGCTGGAAGTTTCGCGTGGGGAAAGTTCGGCGCAATAGACGGAGTGAACTTGCTCTATCCCGGTGCACGAGACCTCAAGCAGGATGGCAGCGCATGGGAAGCAAAAGTTGGCGTCGTCGGTGAACTGCCTGACGGTGATCGTTTGGAACTCATCGCAGGAAGAAGCATCTGGAAGGCTACTCACGATGTGAGTTACCTGTTCGGCTCGCCAATCGACGGACCCGATTTCATCGTCACGGAACTCAACAAGGACGAGACGCGACAGTGGTTGTTGCATACAGCGTATGTACGTCCGATGAGTGAAAGGTGGAAAATCGGGGCGGCGCTCTCAGTCAACTGGAAAGACCATCCCAAGATTCCGAACTACGCGCTTGCAAACATTCCGCGAGATCCGGGAATCTCAACAGCATACAACGCGGGATTCGGCGCAACGTGGACAAACGGCAGATCGCTGTGGGGTTTCGAATACATCTTCGAGCCGATTACGAGTTACACATGGGCTGAAGCAGGCGAGCAGCAAAACATTCCGCCGAACCTGAGGCTCGCGCCAAACTTCAAGACCGTTGAAAATTATTTCGACTTTGCGAATCATATCCTACGCGTCGGACATCACGTACAGAGCAAAGCCGAGTGGCTCGATTGCCGCTTCGGCGCGCAGTTTCACTTCTTCAACTACACATTGAATCAACACGACAATCTTGCACGACGCTCAAGAAAAGCAGAGTACGATTGGATCGAAACGACAGCAAGCGGAGGAGTGACCGCAC
>JANNUB010000075.1:0-11535 GCA_031394795.1 Ignavibacteriota bacterium
ACATCGCGGCACGTTGCCACGCGGGGGCGCGCGCCCCGGGGAGTGGGTGGCGGGTCCCCCGCGTCCTCTATCTCACTTGCAGAAGGAGTTGGAGGCGGTCTTTGAAAAGTACAAAGGCGTTACTCCGTTCCAGGACATCAATCCCGTAGAGTGGCAGAGAGACCAACGTCGTGAATGGCAAAAGAGAACTTCTCGATAGCAACATCCTCATCTATCTTTCGCGGCAAGAGCTTTCTCTTGCCGATGTCATCAAGCCCGACACAGAATATTCGATTTCTGTTGTGAGCTATATGGAAGTGTTCGGCTATCCTTTTGCGCGACCCGCGGAAGAAGAGTTAGTCCAGGAGATTGTGTCGCGGCTTGAAATTGTCGAGGTCACAATACCCATCGCTCAACAAACCATCGTGAATCAAAAACGGCATCACGTTGACCTGCCTGATGCAATCATTGGCGCGACTGCGCAAGTGCTTGATTGCGTTCTTGTGACTCGCAACGTTGATGATTTTAAGACAATCGAAGGGCTGAAAATAGTAAACCCATTTGAGTCTCTCCAGCAGAAACCATAGAACTGCCGCGTAGAAGGGTGTTGGAAAACAAACAATCATCTTCACGCTGAATCGGTATAACGATACACAAAGAACATGAGGAGAATATGAGTACACTGGAAATTGAGCGCCATGTGCGCTACGTGAACGACTCGCACGGACGCAGCACGGATGTTCTCGTACCGTATAAGTTGTTCAAGGAGTTGCTTGAGTTGAAAACGAGCATGGAGATTTACGAGAAGCCTGCCACTCAGCGCAGCATCAAAAAAGCGCAACGTCACGTGACTGATGGGAAGACACGCTCATTCCGTACCGCAGGCGAGGCGTTGGAATGGCTCAGGAAGTAGAAATTGTTCTCACGGAGGAATTGAAGAGAACATATCGGTTGCTGCCAGCCGCCATCAAGAAGAAGTTTGATAAGCAACTCAAGTTCCTCGCCACAAATCCCCGCCATCCTTCACTCAAGATGCATCGTCTGAACGGTGAATGGGAGTTCTATGTTGACATACACTATCGCTGCTTCTTTCATCGTGAAGGCAATCGCTTTACGCTGCTCACCATCGGTTCGCACCGAATCGTAGACCGTTATCGCATCAAGTAGCATTTCTCACTCGCAAGGGGAAGCGTGTCCAGCCAAACCAAAGAAAAAGATTTTGAATCCCACATTGAGAGCCATCTGTTCTCCACGGGCTACCTCAAGGGCGACCCCAAGAAATACAACAAAGACCTCTGCCTCCTACCCGATGAAGTGATTGCGTTCGTCAAGGCAACACAGCCGAAGGAATTTGAGAAGTTGGAGCAGCAGTACGGCGCTGCGACGGCGGAGAAACTCTGCCAGAATCTCTCCAATGAAATTGCGAAGTACGGAACGCTGCACGTCCTGCGGAAGGGATTCACCGATAGAGGAGCGAAGTTCAGGTTCGTGTACTTCAAGCCTTCGAGCGGAATGAATCCTGAGCATCAACAGTTGTATGAGCAGAACAGATTCAGCGTTGTTCGGCAGGTGAAGTTCAGCAAGCGGAGCGAAGAGTCGCTGGACATGGTCATCTTCCTGAACGGCTTGCCCATCATAACGATGGAGCTGAAAAATTCGCTCACTGGTCAGTACGTTGAAGATGCGATGAGGCAGTACAAACAGGACAGGGATTCGCGCGAGCCGCTCTTTCAATTCAAGAGATGTCTTGTACACTTCGCCATCAGCAACGAGAAGGCGTTTATGACCACACGCCTTGCTAACGGAAGGACGAAGTTCCTGCCGTTCAACAAGGATACTGAGAATCCTATCAATTTCAATGGTCATCAGACGGCTTACATTTGGGAAAACATCTTTGCGAAAGATAACCTGCTCGACCTTCTGCAAAATTATCTGCACGTGCAAATCAACACGGAGAAAGTCTATGATGATAAGAGCAAGCAGATTATCGAACGGACGAGTGAAACGCTCATCTTCCCACGATACCACCAGTTGGATTGTGTAAGAAAAGTTCTGGATGCTGTGAAGGAAGAGGGAACGGGGAACAACTACTTGGTGCAGCACTCCGCAGGCTCAGGCAAGTCGAACACCATCGCGTGGGTCAGTCACAAGTTGGCAAGTCTGTATCAGAAGGAATCGGATACAAGTCGGTTGTTCGATTCCATCATTGTCGTGACTGACAGAAAAATTCTCGATAAGCAGTTGCAGAACACCATCAAGCAGTTCGAGCAGACTGAAGGCGTGGTTCGACCGATAGATGAGGACTCCGCGCAACTCAAAGTCGCGTTGGAATCGGGAAAAGACATCATCGTTTCGACGCTGCAGAAGTTTCCTGTGATTGCCAAACAAATGGTCGGAATAAAAGGGCGACGATTCGCTGTCATTATTGATGAAGCCCACTCTTCGCAGTCGGGCGAGTCATCGAAGCAGCTGAAGGAAGTGCTGTCGGTGCATTTGGAGCAAGCAGAGATTGAGGATGCTGCTGAGTTCGAGTTCGATTTGGAAGATGAGGTGACGAAAGAAATCATCACGAGAGGCAAGCAGTCGCACATCAGCTACTTTGCTTTTACTGCGACCCCGAAGAATAAGACGCTCGAACTCTTCGGAAGAAAAGCCGAGCACGGGAGGTTTGTTGCATTTCATACATACACGATGCGACAGGCAATTGAGGAAGAGTTCATTCTGGACGTGCTGAGGAACTACACGACGTTCAAACGATACTTCAAACTCACCAAAGCCGTCGAAGGGGATAAGGAGTACGAAAAGAAAAAAGCAATACGTGTGTTGACCTCGTATGTTGATTTGCAACCGCACGCCTTCGAGTTGAAGACACGCATCATGCTCGACCATTTTCTCGACGTGACACTGAAAGCCGTTCAGGGAAGAGGAAGGGCGATGTTAGTGACGAAGTCACGGCTTCATGCAGTGAGATTTCAGTTGGCGTTTCAGAAAGTTATGAAGGATATGGGGCTGCCGTTCAAGTCGCTTGTTGCCTTCTCAGGAACGGTGATTGACCCGGATTCAGGAGAATCGTACACCGAACTCAGCATGAACCGACTGCCAGCACGAGTTGGTATTGCTGATGCGTTCAAGACGCCTGAGTATCGAATACTGATTGCTGCTAATAAGTTTCAAACAGGCTTTGACGAACCGTTGCTTCATACGATGTATGTTGACAAGAAGCTCGGCGGCGTGAACGCAGTGCAAACTCTCAGCCGCTTGAACAGAACGATGACCAGCAAGACTGATACGGTTGTGCTGGACTTTGTGAATGAAGCGGAGGAAATCCAAACTGCGTTTCAGGATTACTATCAGGTCACGTATCTCGAAGAGGAGACTGACCCGAACAAGCTCTATGGTCTGAAAACACAACTTGAGCAATTTGAAATCTACACACAGGAACAAGTCAAAGAGTTCGCCAAGATATTTTTCAACCCGAAGGAACCAGCGCAAAAGCTACAGCCAATTCTTGATGCGGTCGTGAGTGTGTTTCGGCAGAGGTCGCCCGAAGAGAAGGAAGATTTCCGCTCGATGCTGCAAAGCTATATCCGCCTCTATGGATTCGTGTCACAGCTAATCAGCTTCACGGATGTGGACTTGGAAGAACTGTATGTCTTTGCAAAGAACCTGAATCGTAAGCTGCCAAAGCGAGAGAATCCTCTTCCGTATGAACTTAAGGATGCCGTTGACTTGGAGTCGTTCCGAGTGCAGGAAACGTTCGAGGGCTACATTGCATTGACGAAAGAGGACAAGGGTCTCAAGCCAATGAGTGCTGAGACAGGCACTCGGACACCTGACGAGTACGATTTCCTCTCGCACATCGTGAAGGTGTTGAATGATACGTATGGCACGAACCTAACCGACGAGGATAAGGTTGACATCGCCAACATGCGAACGAAGATACAAGCGCACCAAGGACTTATGGATGTGAAGCATAGCGATAACACCGAAGCAAACGTGAGAGACAAATTCGAGCGGGTGCTCGATGAAATCATGCTGGACTTTGTGAACACCAAGGTTGACCTGTACAAGAAGCTCTCTGATGCGAATGTGAATGCGTTCTTGAAGCAGAAGTGGTTTGAGGAGTTCTATCGGGAGAGAGGAACGGTGTGAATCCGTGAGCCCTTCCGCCACAACGAATGTCCTCACGGCGCGTTCATCAATACCAGAAGCACAATCACGAGGTCATCATGCCCTACAACGAACCCTTAGCCGACAGAGTACGACAAGCCCTCGCAAGTCAGAGTAGGGTCGTTGAAAAGAAAATGATGGGCGGCTTGACATTTATGGTCAACAACAAAATGTGTGTCGGCATTTTGAATGACGACCTGATGTCTCGCATCGACCCGGACGTCTATGAAGCCGCGCTGCAAAGAAAAGGCTGCCGAGAAATGGACTTCACCGGCAAGCCGATGAAGGGCTTTGTGTTTGTCTCTCCCGAAAGAACACGCACTGCGAAAGAACTTGCGTATTGGGTTGGACTTGCATTGGAGTTCAACAAGAAAGCAAAAGCATCGAAAAAGAGAAAACACTAATTGTGCATTGCCAATGATTGCCAATGCACGACTGGAATTGCGGATCGCATTGACACTCAGTGTGGTTTTCCTTATCATTATTCCAGCATACCCGCCGCGCCTCTCCCGCTTCTTGTGAGCGGGATGCGTAATTCGGCGGGTTTTTCTTTTCTTGTCCTGTAATGAAATACGATAAGCCTCCACTCACGTTCGAGCAACAAGCAGATCTCCTCATCAAGCGCGGTCTTCTCGCAGATCGCGATATACTCGTCACGCGTCTTCAAGCGGTGAATTACTATCGGCTCAGCGGATATATTTATCCTTTCCGTCAACAGGATGACACCATAAGAGCAGGCACAACGCTCGATACCGTTTGGCACTACTACACATTCGACCGACAATTCAGAATGTTAGTGATGGATGCAATAGAACGCGTCGAGGTCGCCGTAAGAACCCAGCTTGCGTATCACTTCGCCCACTTTTACGGTCCGTTCGGACATACAGTGCCCTCGAATCTACCAAGGCTAAAAACAGACGAACACAAACGTTGGATTGAAGAACTTAGACAGGAGACGAATAGAAGTAAGGAGACCTTCATCGAGCATTTCAGAAAAAGGTACGGCGACAACCATGATTCTCTCCCACTCTGGATGCTCGTTGAAGTGATGAGTTTCGGAAAGACGTTGACTTTTTTTAGAGGAGTGCATCACGACTTGAGGCGAGAAGTCGCGCAACATTATCGTTTACCAGATGAAGTGCTTGAATCTTGGCTCCGAACGCTGAACGCTGTGCGGAACATCTGTGCGCATCATGGACGCTTGTGGAATCGTGAACTTGGTTACAAACCTAAACTTCCCAACGAGAGGAAGTACCCCGATTGGCACAAGCCTGTCGCGATTCCGCAAGACCGAG
This sequence comes from Ignavibacteriota bacterium, assembly GCA_031394795.1. Classification (GTDB taxonomy): domain Bacteria; phylum Bacteroidota; class Ignavibacteria; order UBA10030; family UBA6906; genus CAADGV01. The sequence continues at coordinate 5,445 of JANNUB010000075.1, forward strand.
TCTTCGTCGTCCTGACCATACTTCAATATCTTCTTCGCTATGCAAGTCGTTGGAAAGATCGATTGCATGTTCTTTTGAAAAACAATAGCGAAATTCCGTTGCATCCGATGGGATTTCCGGCAAACTGGAGCGAAAGCCCGCTTTGGAAATGAACCAACTTCGCAATTGCTAATTCCTTATTAAGCCCTTACTTTTATTCATCCAAAAAATCTCACCCCACGCCATCGCAATCAGAAAGGCAACGAATGAAACTCTTTCCCCTCGCACTCGCGGGCGCAATGCTTCTGTTCGCGCTTGTCCCCTTGGGAGGCTGCACCAAACCAAAACAGGGATCAAATCAGATGGACAATGACTCGCCACTCACGGGAAAGCTTAAACGCTTCGCACCGACGGAAATTACGGCGGATGTTTCGAAACTTTCCGCCGGCGATCGCGCGGCGCTCGACAAACTCATCCAAGCGGCGCGGCTGATGGACGAAATGTATCTGCGCCAAGTTTGGAGCGCGAACACGATGATGAAAGACAAGCTCGCGAAGGAAACGTCGGAGGAAGGCAAGGCGCGGAACGCGATGTTCATGCTCAACAAAAGTCCATGGTCGGCGCTCGATCATGATTCCGCATTCGTGCCCGGCGCGCCGAAGCGGCCTGCGGGTGCGAACTATTATCCCGAAGACATCACGAAGGAGGAGTTCGAAGCATGGGTTTCAACGCTCTCGGCAAGTGATCAGGAGAGAGCAAGGGGATTTTTCTACACCGTCCGCCGCGACGAACAAAACAAGTTGACCCTCGTTCCTTACAACGAAGAGTACAAACAATGGCTTGAGCCTGCGGCGAAGCTGCTGCGCGAAGCCGCCGAGCTGACGGACAACGCGTCGTTGAAAAACTATTTGACGAAGCGCGCCGATGCATTCATGAGCAACGATTACTACGCGAGCGACGTCGCATGGATGGAACTCGATGCGCCTATCGAACCGACGATTGGTCCGTACGAAGTCTATATGGACGAGCTGTTCAATTACAAGGCGGCGTTCGAGGCATTCATCACGCTTCGCAACGATGAGGAGACGAAGAAGTTGGACAAGTTCAGCGGCTTGCTGCAGGACGTAGAGAACAATCTTCCCATCGAAAAGAAATATCGGAACCCAAAACTTGGCGCGCTCGCGCCGATTCGCGTCGTGGACGTTGTCGTGAACGGCGGCGAGGCGAATAAAGGCGTGCAGACTGCCGCGTTCAATCTGCCGAACGACGAGCGAGTGACGCGCGAGAAGGGAAGCAAGCGGGTGATGCTGAAAAATGTTCAGGAGGCGAAGTTCAAGAATGTCTTGATGCCGATTTCCAAAATCGCCATCGCCCCCGACGAGCAAGCCTTGATTGCATTCGAGCCGTTCTTCACACACATCCTCGCGCACGAGCTGATGCACGGACTCGGACCGCACACGATTGCTGTCGCAGGCAAACAAACGACCGTCCGCCAGGCGATGAAAGAACTCTCGTCCGCATTCGAAGAGGCGAAAGCGGACATCAGCGGTCTGTGGATGCTGCAATATCTGATTGACAAAGGAGTCGTTGACAAACCCTTCGAGAAGCAAATGTACGCTACGTTTCTCGCCAGCGCGTTCCGCACCGTTCGTTTCGGCTTGAACGAAGCACACGGCAAAGGCATCGCGTTGCAATTCAATTACCTGGTAGACGAAGGAGCGTTCGTTCATGACGCCGTGAGCGGAACGTTCAGCGTCAACTTCGAGAAAATAAAACCGGCAGTGACAAAACTCACCGCAGAAATCATGACGGTGCAAGCCGAAGGAAGCTACGAGAAAGCGAAGGCGATGCTCGGCAAATACGGCGTCATGCGTCCTGAGATGAAAGCCGTGCTCGACAAGATGAGCGATGTTCCTGTTGATATTGCGCCGAGGTTTACGCTAGCAGAGCTTGTGAAGCAGAGCTTGTAAAATGATGCTTTCACTACGAGAGAAGACCGTCTGCATTACCGGCGCATCGAGCGGCATCGGCGCGGTGTGCGCCGAGGAGTTTGCGAAACTGGGGTGCAACATCATCCTGATCGCTCGCCGCACAGAACGAATCGCTGCGCTCGCACTCAAGCTCAATGCGGCTTTCGGCATCCGTTCACTGGCGATTCAGCTCGATGTTCGGCATCGAAACGACGTCGAGAAGGTTTTTGCTTCTCTTCCCGATGAATGGCAAGCGACAGACATTTTGGTCAACAACGCGGGACTCGCGCGCGGATTTGCGAAGCTCCACGAAGGGAACGTTGAAGATTGGGACGAGATGGTTGACACGAATGTGAAGGGCTTGCTGTATGTTACCCGCGCTGTTCTCCCACAGATGGTCCGGCGAAACAGCGGGCACATCGTCAATATCGGCTCGATCGCAGGACATCAGACATATCCCATGGGGAACGTGTACAGCGCGACGAAGTTTGCCGTTGTCGGGATTACGAGGAGTCTGAAAATGGATTTACTCGGCACGAATGTCCGCGTCAGCAGTGTTGACCCGGGACTTGTGCAGACCGAATTCAGCCAGGTGCGCTATCATGGCGACGCGGAGAAAGCTGCAAAAACATACGCATCAATGACGCCGCTCATGCCACACGATGTTGCCGAAGCGGTAGTCTTCTGCGCGACGCGCCCGCTGCATGTAAACGTCGCAGAGTTGACGATCACCCCGACGGATCAGGCGAGCGTAACGATGGTGCATCGTTCTGAACTTCTCGAATAAGATTCTCACGAGCCTATCTCTATTCTCCTTGCTTCTCTTCCAGCCCATCCGTATTTTTTTCTATGACGTTTCGCTTTGCAAGTGGATTTATCCTTTCTTCTATATTATTAATTAGCCCGGTCGCCGCGGGAGAGAAATTCGAACCGCGGCTCGCCGAGAGTCTCCAACGTCTCTCCCCCAACGATGAAGTCCTCGCGTGGGTTTTCTTTGCCGACAAAGGCTCGCAGGAGGTGATGAAGCCGGCGGCGCTTGATGTCGTCTCCGAGCGTTCGTACCTGAGAAGACTGAAAGCCCGCTCCGTTGAACATGCGCTTGATTACACCGACTTGCCCGTTGAGCAAACCTACGTAGAGCAGATCTCTGCGCGCGCAATTCACGTGCGGCAAGTTTCCAAATGGTTCAACGGCGTCAGCGTGCGCGCGACGAAGGCGCAGCTCGCACAGATCGCATCGCTTCCGTTTGTCGGCAGACTCGAAACGCTGACGCGCATGAAGCGGAATCGGACGGATGAAACAACCGAGACTCCCAGCTCGACCCTCGAACCGCCTACCGTACATCACGCCACCTCGCTCAACTACGGTTTGTCGCTCAACCAAGTCACAATGATCAACGTCCCTGCAGTACACAACACGGGCAACTACGGTCAAGGCGTCGTCATCGGCGTGATGGACAATGGATTTCGATTGATGAACCATGAGTCTTTCGATACGCTAAGGCCGCGCATCATCGCGACGTACGATTTCGTTGACAAGAAAGTCAGCGTAGTGCCGAACAATCCGGATCCGGGAACCGGCTTTCACGGCATGTACATTCTCTCCACGCTTGCAGGGTACAAGCAGGGGGAAGTGATCGGTCCCGCGTTCGGGGCAAGTTTCATTCTGGCGCGAACGGAAAACGACAGCAGCGAAACACCGTTTGAAGAAGACAACTGGCTTGCGGCAATGGAGTGGATGGACAGCCTCGGCGTTGACGTGACGACGACTTCGCTCGGCTATCTCACCTACGATCCTCCTTATCCAAGCTGGACATGGGAACAGATGAACGGGAACACCACCGTCGTCACCCGCGCTGCGGATATGGCGGTGAGCAAAGGAATTGTTGTCGTGAACTCCGCCGGCAACAACGGACTGAACACGGCGCGCAACACGCTCAACGCGCCAGCCGATGGCGACAGCGTTCTCTCCATAGGCGCACTCACGATTGATGGACGCAGAGCCGGCTTTAGCTCCGTGGGTCCCACCACCGGCAATCAGCGGCGCATCAAGCCTGATCTGATGGCTCAGGGCGTTAGTGTACGCTGCGCAAGCTCGGGTGACCCCACGGGTTACACATATCAGCAAGGAACGTCGTTGTCGTGTCCTCTTGCGGCGGGGGCTGTCGCGCTATTACTTCGCGCACATCCAAGCCTCAATCCCATGCAAGTCGCACGAGCCTTGAAACGCACCGCAAGCAATGCAACCGCGCCGGATAACCTTATCGGCTGGGGGACGATTGATGCGAAGCGCGCCATCACATCCTTCTACGGGGCCGGCGAAACACCGACACCGTTCAACATGGTGGGAACGTATCCAAATCCATTCAATCCGTCAACGCGGATTTCGTTCGAATACGCGCTCACACAGCCTGCGCATATCGCACTGAAGATCTACAACGTGCTCGGACAGGAAGTACGGACGCTGTTCAATACACAACAGGCTGCCGGCGTCCCTATCATGGATTGGAATGCACGCGACAATGCAGGCAATGCAGTTGCAGCTGGCGTCTATTTTGCGCGGCTCTCTGCGCGCAGTCTCGTGGACAATAAAGTGTACCAGGAAACGATCAAGTTAGTTTTGCTAAAATAATGGATGAATGGATAAATGGATCGTTAAGTGAATCCATCAATCCAACTATCCATCAATCCAACTATCCATCAATCCAACTATCCATCAATCCAACTATCCATCAATCAATAAGTGAGGAGGAAAAGTGAGACGACTTACCGCGACTTCAATCTGCTTGTTCATCACCGTGATGAGCTACGGCCAACACCGTGCGCCGCTCGGAAGGATGTTGAACCAGGCGTATGACCGAATCTCTGTAGAAGAACAATTTCCTGTTTGGGTGTATTTCAAAGACAAAGGCGCGAGCGCAGAACAGAGACTCTCTCTTGCCCCGCAAACATTTCTTTCCGAGCGCGCCATCGCACGACGCGAGCGCGCGCAGCAAACGGACGCCGCATCCATCATCACGATGGATGATGTACCGCTCGCGCACGCATATGTTGCCGGGGTCGCAAGCATTGCAACAAGAGTACGACATGAGGTGAAGTGGCTCAACGCGATGAGTGCGACAGTAACAAAGCCGGAGATTGAACGGCTGCGCGCATTGCCCTACGTTTATGAGATCGAACTGGTTGTACGGTTCAAGCCGCAGAGACTTTTTCGGCAAGAGACCGTTCTTGATGGACCTCCCCCGCCGGCAGCGCCGCGCGTCACGCCGCTGCTCAGTTATGGAAGCTCGTTGAATCAGAATGAACAGATCAATACCGTTGCGTTGCACAATCAGGGCATCACCGGCGCAGGCGTTCTGGTGGCGGTCTTCGATGCCGGCTTCTCGAATCTTTCACACCCAGCGCTTGCAACTCGACCGATCGTGGCGCGGTATGATTTTCAAACAAACAGCACAACGCTCGGCTCGCATTCACACGGACAAAACACATTTTCTGTCGTCGGCGGATTTTCCGACGGGAACTTGATCGGTCCCGCGTATGGCGCGTCGTTCGCGCTCGCGCGCACCGAAGTTGATCCGACCGAAACGCCCGTCGAAGAAGACAACTGGACGCGCGCGGTGATTTGGGCGGACAGCTTGGGCGTTGACGTCATCAGCAGCTCGCTCGGCTACGGCGCGCCGAGCGGTGCGTACGATCTACCATGGCCGAGCTACACATGGCAAGACATGAACGGCAGAAACACCATTGTGACGCGTGCAGCGAATCGAGCTACGGAACTCGGCATCGTCGTAGTGAACTCCGCAGGTAACGATGGCGACGCGGCGGCGGGACAAAACACACTGGGTGGCCCTGCAGATGGTTTCGACGTCATTGCCGCGGGTGCGGTCGGTTCAACCGGAACGCGCGTGAGCTTTAGCTCTGTCGGTCCGACGGCTGATGGAAGGAACAAGCCGGACGTCATGGCAAAAGGTTCAGGCACATGGGCTGCAACCGGTACGAGCAGTTACGGAGGCGTGAGCGGCACGTCGTTCTCGTGTCCGCTTACGGCAGGCGTCGCGGCGTTGATACTGCAAGCAAATCCCGGGTTGACCCCGAAGCAAGTCGCCGAAGCGATGCGTCAAACCGCAAGCCGCGCAAACGCGC
>JANNUB010000121.1:0-2348 GCA_031394795.1 Ignavibacteriota bacterium
CCCACCGACGGCGTGGCTGCCTGGTCGGGTTCGCCTTCCAGGTCCAGCCCGAGCGCGGCGCCGAACCGGCGGTAGTTGTCGCGCCCGGTGATCTGGATTGGTCCCCGTCCTTTGAATCGCTTGCCGTCGCCCGGTTGATTATTCCCAAGATCGGCGGCGAGATTTGTCGGCGGCTCATAGCGTTTTTGTGCAGCCGTTGGTCCCCAGATTTCTTCCATCCATTTGAACTCACCCGACTCGTGCGCGATCTGCGCCATGAACGCAGCCTCGCGCAGCGGAGCGTCTATCTCGAATTCAGCCATTGCACTTTGCAAGTGCGGCAAGAACGCGCCGCGCTTTGCGCCGGCAACGTTCGGCATGATATGTTTCAACGAATCATCGGCGATCATAGTACTTCCTCCTCCGAAGGAGTCCTTTGGACAAAAAAATGTGAGTCAATGTAATGAGAAGATTTCAGAAATGTTTTTCCCGCTGGCGCGACACTTGAGGTATGAAAATCTTTGTAGAGCGACGCTCTCTACGGGTCGTTGATTAGTGTCACTCTTGCGGCGGAATGAGCGATTCTGTCCGACCCGAAGGGTTCCTTCGGAAAGGACTTCTTACGGAGGAGAATCGCTCTACGAGCCTATTTTCATAGCAGTTAGTACCCCTCACGCTCTGAGCGGCAATTGATCGGACACTGCCGCGGCTGTTTCATATCCTTGCGCGACCATTTGTGCCATTTCCTCGCGAGAAAACACGAGGGGGTCACATTCAAGTGGCTGACGCGGCCTGAACTTGTAGATGGAAATCTCATGCTTATTTGAGAACGGATTTTCATTTGCATAAACAATCTCATCCGCCTGCGCTTCGGTAAGACCTTCCTTGATGAGCCGTTCGCGGATGCCTTTGAGATGGCGCAGACCTGCGCTGTACAGTTCAGGTATTGCGACGTCATTTGCCGCGACATCCTCACAGAGCAGCTCGATTGTCCGCCCCATAATTTCCGGAACACCGTCGTACCTTATCTTCTTTTCAGACGAATGTTCCGCCGAAAGCATAATCGCATAAATCTCCTCCGCCCCGGCGTGAATCGCGACGCGGATCGGCGCATATTCCCTGACGCCGCCGTCAACGTACTGCCGCGGAACCGGAGTGTTTGCACGAACCTCGATGGGTTTCATAAGAACGGGCTGATCGGCAGACGCAAGCATTGCAAGCTGCAACTCCTTAAGGTTTTGTATCTGTATGACTTCGTAATCACCCTTGGGCTGCATCGCTTTGTTGGAGAAGTACACGATGTTCCCCGTCTGAAGACAAACCGTCGCGAGAAATAACTGCTTACCCGATCTCTGAATCACGTCGTCGGAATGTAAATTCCTGATAGGGAGTCTTGAAAAGCTTCATGTTTTTCGTTTGAAACTTTCCAATTGATTGAAACACTCCGGTGGGGTCTCCATTGGCCACGAGCAATTCAAACTCCTTAACGTTTTGGTCTTTGTTGTCCGGAATAAGCATTGTGAATGTATCAAACGTGGCTAATCGTTCGTCCTTGAATGCATACACTGCTTCACCGCCCATCGACTCCCAATCTTCCTTACCATCAATTGACTCCGTCCAGGCATCACTCGATGCAACGACAATGTGTCCACCATTTTCAGGAGCGAGAAGGTTTATCCTTCCGCGTATCGGCGGCGCGTTTTCTGAAGATGAGACTGGCGTAGAAGAAACAGGCTGCGGCTCAATGTTAGATTCTTGTGCCGGATTCTCTTCCGGTTGCTTGATTGGTTCTGTATTCGATTGTGTAGTCTTTTCTTGAGTTGCTTGTTCGTTTGGCTCATCCGTTTGAGAAATCGCCTCATCTTTTCTCGACGATTGAAGTGTTTCCGAATCCGAGGACTTCATGAACTTGAAGGATCCTACAATGAGTGCGCCCAACACAAGCCCTGCCGCGATCCATTTGCCAGCAGCAAGTCTCTTTAGCAGAGCATTCGTTGGAATACTTTTGTTTGCCACGTTTTCAATTTTTCTTTTTTCCTGCGAGCCGTGCATCGCTTCCTGATCTAATGCTGCCAACAGGCGACTGAGCCCGGTTTTGTACTCCCCTGTAAAATCAATATGCTGCAGCCTGCGTACGCGAAAGGGAACCTCGCAGTTTTTCAGAAGCACCGGCACAACTCGCTTTCCTTCATCGAGCGCATACGACACTTCATCCATCACGTTGGTGGAGGAAACTGACGAAGGCGAGAGAACAACCAGCATGGTCTCGGCGCCCTGTAGCGCCTTCTGGATTGATGTGTCCCACTGCGAACCGGCAGGAATATCAAGTTGATCGAGCCAGACATCCACGCCAAAGTCGGCTACCGCAT
>JANNUB010000129.1:0-4184 GCA_031394795.1 Ignavibacteriota bacterium
AGGATTGTCGGATTTGTTGGGAGGTCATCTCTTTAAGCCCTGAGCGGAGCGAAGGGCCTCACTCTTTTTGGATTGTTGTGCGGCTTGATTGGTTGAGATAAGGTTAGGAAACACTACGAGCCGTGCCGTCGACGTATTGACGTAATCAAGAGGGCTGTGAGTTGCCCAAAATTTTCGTTCTGCATTTTCTGACTTGAACTTGGGAATCCGTTTATGATGTTTCATGGACACTTGTTGATGGAACCCTTTCAGGGTTCATGGAATTCTATGTCTTGTTTGTTTACCGAGGGCGTTGCCCTCGGCTATAGTATTTTTCCCCGTTGGGGAATTTCGTGTGATTGTTCGTCGCCTCTCCGCACTCCGCTTACGCCGCGTTCTCACACCCCGTCACGAGTCGCTTCGCTCTCGTGACACCCCTCTCGAGAGGGGAATACTGCTCGCTTTGCTCGCGCGAAGGAAACTTCGTGAACTCTACAAACCATGTGGTGAGCGCAGTCAAACCATCTATCAGCTCCATGAACTTTGCAAACTAAACGCGGTGAGATCCTTCGCTACGCTCAGGATTTTTTATACCTCAATCTGCGTCATCAATTTTATTTCTTCCAACACGGCGCTCACCTGCATGCACTTCACTAGCTCGCCCGAGAAAACAACTGCCTTTCCATTGTTGTGAACGTCCCACACCAATTCCTCTGCGCGTTGCGATGTACACTTGAGCGCCTTGATGAGCTGCGTGATGACTTCGTCGAACGTATGCTCCTGGTCGTTGAAGAGAATGACTTTCGTCGGCTCTTGAGTGATTACATCTTCGTCTTCGCCGGTTTGTTCAACCGGAAGGGTCGTTGTTGCCATCAACGGAAATGAGCAGGTGTTTGATTCAATTTGTTTCACAAAATACCAAAAAGGGGTTCGCCAATCAACTTGCGGCAACAGCGGTCTGTTTCGTATATTGAAGTACATTCTTCCCCGTTTCATCATGCAAAGGATAGAATCATGATTTTTGATTTGGAAATGATTGAAAAGATTTACGCCCGCACTCCTGGACGTGTGAAGGCGGCGCGCAAAGTTGTCGGTAAGCCGCTAACGCTGACGGAGAAAATTTTGTGCGCGCATTTGTGGCGACCAACGAAGGAAGCGTACGTGCGCGGCAAGTCGTATGTCGAGTTCGGTCCCGACCGCGTTGCGATGCAGGATGCGACGGCGCAAATGGCGCTGCTGCAATTCATGTCGGCGGGGATTCCGCAGGTTGCGGTGCCGAGCACTGTCCATTGCGACCATTTGATTCAGGCGGAGATTGGCGCGCGCGAAGATTTGGCACAGGCGTTTACCGACAACAAAGAGGTGTACGATTTTCTTTCGAGCGTCTCGAACAAATATGGCATCGGTTTCTGGAAACCCGGCGCGGGAATTATTCATCAAGTCGTCCTGGAAAATTACGCGTTCCCTGGCGGCATGATGATTGGAACGGATTCGCACACGCCGAACGCGGGCGGGCTTGGCATGATTGCCATCGGCGTCGGTGGCGCTGATGCTGTTGATGTGATGGCGGGAATGGCGTGGGAGCTGAAGTTTCCGAAAATCATCGGCGTGCATTTGACGGGAACAATGAACGGCTGGACATCCGCGAAAGACGTGATTTTGAAACTCGCGGGAATTCTGACCGTGAAAGGCGGCACGGGCGCAATCGTGGAATATTTTGGCGAGGGAACGAAGTCCATTTCCGCGACGGGCAAGGGAACGATTTGCAACATGGGTGCTGAGATTGGCGCGACGACGTCGCTCTTCCCGTACGATTTCCGAATGGCAGGTTATCTCGCGGCGACCGAGCGAAAACAAATCGCGGACATGGCAGATAAGATTGCGGAGTTCCTCACGCCGGATTTGGAGATTCTTGAAAACCCATCTGACTATTATGACCAGGTTATCGAAATCAATCTCTCCGAGCTTGAGCCGCACATCAACGGACCGTTTACTCCTGACAAAGCGTGGAAGCTTTCGGAGTTTGCAAATGCGGTGCGCGAAAACAATTATCCTGAAGAGCTGCGCGTCGCGTTGATTGGCAGTTGTACGAACTCCAGCTACGAAGATATCGAGCGCGCAACAAGTGTCGCAAGACAGGCGCTGAACAAAGGGTTGAAAGCGAAATCTGAATTCACAATCACTCCGGGTTCTGAGCAAGTTCGGGCGACGATTGAGCGTGATGGACATTTGAAGACATTGACGGATGTTGGCGGACTCGTTCTTGCAAACGCGTGCGGACCTTGCATCGGACAATGGAAACGCCACGACGTTCAGAAAGGGGACAAGAATTCCATCATCACATCGTTCAATAGGAACTTCACGGGACGCAACGACGGCAACCCCGACACGCACGCGTTCGTCGCGAGTCCGGAGATTGTTACAGCGATGGCAATCGGCGGCAGGCTGACGTTTAATCCGCTCACGGATACGCTCGTGAATGAACGAGGCGAACTCGTGAAGTTGGAGCCGCCGACAGGCGACGAGCTGCCGAAGAATGGATTTACGGTTGAGGATGCGGGCTATGTTGTGCCCGTGAAAAATGGTGCGAAGGTGAAAGTGGATGTTGCACCAACGAGTGACCGCCTGCAAGTGCTCGCCGCATTTCCTGCATGGAATGGAAACGACATTGTTGATTTGCCCGTGCTTTTGAAAGCGAAAGGAAAATGTACGACCGACCACATCTCGCCCGCAGGGAAGTGGCTGAAGTATCGCGGACATCTTGACAACATCTCGAACAACATGTTCATCAACGCAGTGAACGCGTACACCGGCGAAGCAGGAAGAGGGAAGAACGTATTTACCGGCGAGACGAAAGGATATTCCGACGTCGCCCGAGACTACAAAGCGCAAGGCATCGGTTGGGTTGTTGTCGGCGATGAAAATTACGGCGAAGGTTCGAGCCGCGAGCACGCGGCGATGGAGCCGCGTTTCCTCGGCGGACGCGCAATCATCGTGAAAAGCTTTGCACGTATCCACGAAACCAACTTGAAGAAGCAAGGAATGCTTCCGCTGACGTTCGCCAATCCTGCGGACTACGACAAAGTGCAAGAGGACGATAAAGTTTCAATTGTCGGCTTGACTTCGTTGACGCCAGGGGTTCCGTTGCAAATGATTCTCAAGCATTCGGATGGTTCTGTTGATGAAGTGATGTTGAACCACACGTTCAACGAAAATCAGATTGGATGGTTTAGGGCTGGCAGCGCGTTGAATTTGATTGCGGCGCGGGGAAAGAAAAAAGCCGCCGTCGCAAAACCGAAAACGAAGAAGTCAGTGAAGAAAGCAGTTGGAAAGAAGAGGGTTGTGAAGAAGAAACTTGTGAAGAAGATGGTCAAGAAAGTGAAGCCGAAGAAAGCTTCTAAAAAACCATCAAAAGCTTCAAGGAAAAAGGCTGTTAAGAAAGTCAAACGGAACCTACGGAAGAAGAAGTAAGTTGTTAGAGTTGTCATTCTGAGCCCCGCCTTCTTTTGGCGGGGTGAAGAATCCAGAGCGTGGGTTGTGTTTCAGAATGCGTGGATTCTTCACTCCGTCCCGACAAAAAGCGTCGGGACTCCGTTCAGAATGACAATTCAAAAGAGATTTCAACCTGTTCATTCAAATAATCAAAAGGGAAGCACAATGCGTTACGACGAGCGAGCAATCGCGCCATTCAGAGAAGACCTAACCCGCATCGGGTTCAAGGAGTTAAACACGGTTGAAGCAGTTGATGCGGAGATTGCGAACAAAGAAGGAACGAATCTTCTCGTCATCAACTCCGTTTGCGGCTGCGCGGCGGGGAAAGCGAGACCAGGCATCGCACTCGCGCTGCAAAAGTCTGAAGCGAAGCCGGATAGATTAACAACCGTGTTTGCCGGCGGCGATGTTGAAGCCACCGCTCGCGTGCGCGAACTACTCGGCAACATTCCGCCATCATCGCCGTCGATGGCACTTTACAAGAATGGCGAGTTGGTACACTTCGTTCCGCGATATCAAATTGAAAACCGCGACGCGAATCAGATTGCAAATCACCTGCTGGATGTGTTCAAAGAGCATTGTGGGACTGAAGCGGATGTGGCGAAATAGCTGCTGATAGATTGTCAAAACAAAAGGCGTCGCCCCGAAGGTCGATGACTCGACTCGTCGAGGGTCCTTCGGACGAGACGCCTTTTGTGTTTTTGTTGTAAGCC
>JANNUB010000163.1:0-1813 GCA_031394795.1 Ignavibacteriota bacterium
TCTTCTGGTAAGCGACCTTTCCTGCGGGATCGTAGACGAACGTGGTCGGCAGGCCCTTCATTTTGCCAAACGTCTTTTCGCTCGCGTCAGTACCCAGAACGAGCGGATAGGTGTGGCCGACTTTCTTTGCAAAATTGGTCACCTGCTTTTCATCGTCCCAGTCCAGCGCAACTCCCAGCACACGCGCTTTATCGCCCTGTTCCTTGGCAAACAAGGCAATTTCCGGGATCTCTTTCACACACGGCGCGCACCATGTTGCCCAGAAATTGACCACAACCCATCGGCCTTTCAGGTCTGCGAGTCGCTGCGTTGCGCCTGACGTGTCCTTGAGGTCAAAAGCCCGCGCAACAGGCGATCCGATAAATATGACAACAACAGCAAAACTCAGGACAACGCGGTAAAGTACTGAAATATGCACAGTTTTGGCTCATCTCTAACTAAAAAAGCATCATAGCACTCCCGATTCCGCCTGCATTTAACTGGCCGAGATTCGCCTCTTTTACGAAAAAATTCATGGGGAATTCATGGCGCTAAGTCTTTCCGTACCCACCACCATCCGCAACCTGCCCAAGGAACTGGACACCAACCCCAAAAAGGCCAAGGCGTGGGTCGAATCGCTTCCGCTAACCAAGACGATCGAGTCCACCAACGTGCTCGCGGAAAACATCGAGGCGCTTAATCACGCCAAGATGCCGGTTGAAGAAAGATTGGCCCTGGTTGAAATCTACAGGCCGGTCATTGCGGTGCTGCTCGACGAGCTTGAAGCAATCTACGCCTATAGCAGCCTGCCGCTGCCACCCCGGCAGAAGGAGGCGTTTGAGCTCGCCAATCGCCTGCTTGTGCAGTGTGCCTATGCCTACAAAATGTTCGTGCTTGAAAAGACCGGCAAATCGATGTTCTTCAATATCAAGAAGAACCTGCCGTTGCCTCTGTTTCGTGCCATGCATTACCTGCGCGAGTTGATGTTGCAGAGTTACAAAACCTATTACCCGGTCCCCGCAGGCGTATGGCAGGAAATGCACTCAATGTACCTGTACGCCCTCGAGCAGGACCTGCTTGCCGAAGTCGCCGATGTGGAGACTTCCTCGACCATGATGGATGTTTATGTCGACGTGCTGCTGGCCTCGTTGGCGGACCCTTATCGCCTCATGTTCCAGGAAGTAGATCGTGTCATCGAAATCCTCAAGCAGAATCGCGGCCTGATCGATATGCGAAGCAATGCCGAGGGGCTCAATCCACAGCGGCTTTTTGTGGTTGCCCTGGACAGCGACCAGGCGCCCAAGGTACTTATCCAGGGAGGACGGCCGCCGGCCGGCCAGGTGCTTCAGCTGGTGGATCCGGGCAGGCTGGTCGAAAAGTTGCAGCAGCGTGTACGTGCTCAGGCGGGGGCGGCAACTGCCGCCAAGAGTCGCGCCACACACGACCTCACGGATCTCATTACGCGCCTCATTCGCCTTTGGGGGGATCCACCCAAACGTCAGTTCCGGCGCAACCCGACCGACTCCTCCGTCGCGCTTTGCAGTGGAATCAAGGCTATCAGCTATTTCACCGACCTGGCCTCACGCGAAGACCCCGAAGCCGATGCACAGGCCATTCGCGATGGCGACACAATTCCCCTCTTGAAAATCCCGCAGGACCCGATGTCGCAAATGATCGGCGTCGAGGAATGGCACGTACTCAACCAAAGCGCCAACGGCTTGCGCATGCATCGCGAATCCGGCGGAAACGTCAGTATTACCGTTGGTGAAACCGTGGGGGTGCGTTTCGTCGGTGGTCGCACCTGGAACATCGGTGTGGTGCGCTGGCTCACATT
>JANNUB010000200.1:0-2053 GCA_031394795.1 Ignavibacteriota bacterium
CCGATTTTCGGCGACAACGGTTCGGGTATGCATGTGCATCAAAGTCTGTGGAAGAACGGCAAGCCGCTCTTTTACGGTAACGAGTACGCGAACCTGAGCGATATGGCGCTGCATTATATCGGCGGCTTGTTGAAGCACGCACCAGCGCTTTGCGCGATCACGAATCCAACCACAAACAGCTACAAGCGGCTCGTACCCGGCTTCGAAGCGCCGGTGAACCTCGCGTATTCGCAGCGCAACCGCAGCGCATCAGTACGCATCCCGATGTATTCTCAAAACCCGAAGTCGAAGCGCGTCGAGTTTCGTTGTCCGGATGCAAGCGGCAATCCGTATTTGCAATTCGCCGCGATGCTCCTGGCAGGTCTCGACGGCATCATGAACAAGACTGACCCAGGAGATCCACTCGACAAAGACATCTACGACATGGAACCCGAAGAGCTGAAGCACGTTCCTTCAACGCCCGGCTCGCTCGATGAGGCGTTGAAAGCGCTCGAACGCGATCATGACTTCCTTCTGCGCGGCGATGTCTTTACTGAAGACGTTGTCGAAACGTGGATTGACTACAAGATGACGCGTGAGGCGAAGCCAATGTCTTTGCGACCGCATCCGTATGAGTTTGGTTTGTATTACGATTGCTGACACCAAACCCTTCGTCCCGCAAGGCGGGACGAAGGGTCTCACACTTGACTATCCCGTCACTTCAATTCGAGTGACGGGACTTTTTTTGTTTGCGTCTAACGTTGATACGTTCGGAGCGAGGAGGCAAATTCACATAAAGCTGCAGTCCGAAATGTGCCTGATGGAAGAATCAAAGTTGTTCATATTGCGACCAGCAGTGGGACCCTTCGCTCCGCTCAGGGTTTCGAGAGGAGTAGCTTGTTTTTCCTCTCCCTTCTCTATATTTTGAACCATGCAATTCTCCCGACTTCTCTACGAAACGTCCAACCGCCGCGCAACAATCACACTCAACCGTCCCGAAAAGCGCAACGCGCTCGATGACATAATGGTCGGAGAGTTGACGACGGCGTTTTTGCAATCGGGCAGAGACCCGAATGTCAAAGTTGTGATTCTGCAAGCAAACGGCTCGGCATTTTGCGCGGGTGCCGATCTCGAATATCTCCAACGCATCGCGCAGTACGACCTCGAAGAGAACCGCGCGGACTCGAGCAAGCTCGCGAATCTCTTTCGCACGATTTACGAATTGCGAAAGCCCGTCATCGCCGTCGTCAACGGTCCGGCGCTCGCGGGTGGCTGCGGACTTGCGAGTGTGTGTGACTTCGTGATCGCCTCAGAAGAGAACGCGACGTTCGGCTTCACCGAAGTCCGCATTGGCTTCATTCCGGCAGTTGTTATGATTTTTCTCATGAAAAGAGTAGGGGAGGGGGTTGCGAGAGAGCTTATTCTGCGCGGAAACATTATCAAGCCGAAAGATGCCCAGACAATTGGACTGATCAATCAGGCAGTGCCCGCGGAATTGCTGCAAGCTACGGCAGCCGCGCTGGGGAACGAACTCATTCAACACTGCGGCAGTCACGCCATGGGCTTGTGCAAAGAAATGGTCTCGAAGCTTCACGGTTTGAACCTGCTCGACTCTCTGGACTTTGCCGCAAACATGAACGCCGCTGCGCGTATGACGCCTGATTGCAAAGAAGGTATCAGATCATTCCTCAACAAAGAGAAAATTCAATGGTAGACGCCGAGCTTGCGAAATCCATCCGCAGCATTCCTGATTTCCCGAAGAATGGAATTGTTTTCCGGGACATCACAACGCTGTTGAAAGACCGACTGGCATTCAATCAGGCAATCGATATCTTCTACGAACATTATCGCGCAAAAAATATTGATAAAATTGTAAGCGTCGAATCGCGAGGGTTTATTTTCGGCGCACCACTGGCGTACACACTTGGTACGGGATTCGTCCCCGTCCGCAAACCGAACAAGCTGCCGGCTGAGACCATCCGTGAGGATTACCAACTTGAGTACGGAACGGATTCTCTGGAGCTTCATAAAGACGCAATCACCGACGGTGAGCGGGTGCTGATAGTGGACGATC
>JANNUB010000230.1:0-9515 GCA_031394795.1 Ignavibacteriota bacterium
CCCGATCGGCACCAAGCTGGAGTTCAACTTTCCGAATCAGCAAGCACCCTCGAATGTGAAAGGCGAGTTCCGCATCGTCGTTCAAGAGGGAACGCACTCACTTGTTTTCTCGATGATTGGATACCAGCGGAAAACCCGCAGGGGCATCTCTGTAAGAGAAGGGGAGGAAACTCGCGTCGACATGGCGATGGTCCAATCTCCGGTACAGACCGACCAAGTTACGGTCACAGCCAGCAAACGCGAACAATCATTGCAGGAAGTGCCCGTTAGCGTCGGCGTGCTCGATGCGAAGGAAATCGAAGCCCGCAATTCTATTACTGTAGAAGATGCACTTCGCTACATGCCGGGGGTAAATCTGACGGGGTCGCAAGTAAATATTCGCGGCTCCAGCGGCTACAGTCGCGGCGCAGGCAGCAGAGTATTGCTGCTCGTAGACGGCATTCCGCTCTTGACAGGTGACTCGGGCGAAATGAATTTCGAAACCATTCCCGTGGGGCAAGTTGATCGCGTCGAAGTAATAAAGGGCGCCAGTTCCGCCCTGTATGGCTCCAGCGCGCTCGGCGGCGTCATCAACGTTATCACGAAACCGATTCCTGAAACTCCGCAAACACGGATCCGAACGTATGGCGGCTTGTATGGCAAGCCTTCGCATGACCGCTGGAGGTGGACGGATCGGAACCAGTTTTTCGATGGACAAATGATCAGTCACTCCAGGTCATTCGACAATGTCGGCGTGCTTGGGTTCTTTTCACGTCAGGCAAACGAAGCGTACCGGATGAACGATCACCAACATCGGTATAACGGCTATGTGAAGTTGAAGGCAGAGTTATCTTCAACTGATGCGTTCACCTTCCATGCCGGACTTTTGCATCAAGAGGGTGGACAATTTCTCTACTGGCGAGACATCAACTCTCCACTCACCCCACCGGAGAACCAGGTGAGTGACTATGTGAAATCGACGCGTTTTTTCGCCGGAGTGTTGTACAATCACGTTGCATCTGACAATCAGTTGTACAGCATAAAGGGAATCTGGTTCCGCAGCGATTGGGGATATCAAAATACCGGCAATGACGGCCGCACGTACTGGCATCCCTCGCTGTCTGATGTGTTTCGTCTCGACGTTCAGTCAACGATCATGGCAGATAAGCTACACACACTTACGGTCGGCACTGATGGAAATCTTGATTGGGTACGTGCCGGTGGCGAACAGGGTCTATTTGGAAATCGTTTTGGTGGAGGCGCTGCTCTCTATGGTCAGGATGAGATTAAGCTTCTGGACAACGTCACTCTCACGCTTGGGGCTCGCTACGATTTCCAGGAGTTTGCATTGCTCGCAGGCAGCAGCCAACTCAATCCGAAAGCGGCCGTGCTGTACATTCCAGCGGAGGGGACGACGTTGCGCTCTTCGTTTGGACGAGGCTTTCGAGTCGCTTCCGTGGCTGAGACATTCACCAGCGGAGGAACAGCGGATGTGCAAGCCGTGCCGAATCTCAACTTAAAACCGGAAAAGAGTTATTCCTATGAGTTAGGGATCTCGCAAGTACTGGGCAGCTTCGGCATGCTTGACTTTGCGTTGTTCCGGTCCGACTATGACAATCTCATTGAAGTCACCCCCGACGTATCATCGGGCAATAAGCTCGTGGTGAAGTGGCTCAACGTAACGAAAGCCCGTGTCCAGGGATCTGAGATCGGGCTAAAATTTGGCTTCTTCGATGGCGGTTTGCAGTGGAACTTGGGGCATACCTATGTTGATGCGAAGGATCTTACAGCAAAAGATTTTCTCGCATATCGTCCGCGGCACGTTTTTCATGCTAATGCAGTGGTATCTTTCGATGTACTCAACCTCAGTACGGATTTTCGTTTCGTGAGCCGCATTGACAGAATTGCGGACTTGCTTGTCGAAGGCGGAACGATTCACGATGGCAATGAACGGAAAGACATTCTCGTTTCAGACTTCCGCCTCGGAGCCGATTTCTCATCGCTTGGGATACCTCTCTCAGCGAATTTCAATGTGAACAATGTTTTCCAGTACAACTATGTCGAGCTGATCGGCAACTTAATGCCGCCGCGGAACTATGTGCTGATATTAGAAGCGAAATTGTAGTATCGGTCTCTTGTCCCTGAAGTTTGCGATTGACCAATCATTCACAGTTCATAAGGAGGAGAAGCATGAACACATTCGTACGGAGCAGTCTACTCATCTGTTTGCTGGGATTGACAGCAGTTCCATCTGTAGCACAAATTACGATTACGCAAGCGGATGTGAGTCGCATATTGGCTCCACCGAATCAAGTTTTTACAAGGACCGATTCAACGACAACTTCTTTGAACATCGGGACTGCGGGCTTGACGTCAAATAGATGGAACTTCAGTGGAATTCGGACGAGTTACTTTCAAGTGTTGCGAAGTGTTGCCGCTTCTGGCACGCCGCACATCGGCAACTTTTCTGGTGCAACGAATGCCTTTCGTCTTGATACGACGCTGCAGGGTATCAGTGGTTCGATTTATCAATACCTGCAAGCAAGCCCAACGGAATTGCGGAACATGGGAGGGATGGCTCGCGCCACGCCGTTCCCGGGTGTTACTGTCGAGTTGAGAATTTCAGTCACACCAAACGAAGTTGTCTACAAGCTGCCTGCAACACTCGGTACTGTCTGGACAACGGGATTCACGAACCGAACACTGATTACGCTCAACGGAAGTGTGCTTTCTGACGTATCGAACACGCACAACGCAAGCTACAGGATTGATGCAGCGGGCACGATGCTTCTGCCAGGAAACGCTCAAGCTGCGTATGCACTACGCATTAGAAAAGTGAACTTCTACAACAATAACCCGGTGGGTGGTTATATTTTTCTCTCCAAAGGAGGCGCACTTGTCCAGGTAGAAACGAATGACACAACAAGAACAAGCGGAACAATTGCGATAACGAGAAACAAGACCACCTGGAATTACGCGATTGTATCGGATTCGACGACGGATGTTCGCGTTGGCGCAAGCACTCCCTCGCAATTCGCGCTTAGGCAGAATTATCCCAACCCCTTCAACCCTTCAACGCGTATCGAGTATTCTGTTGCGAAGGAAGAATTTGTCTCGCTCAAAGTGTACAACTTGATCGGACAGGAAGTTGCTTCTCTCGTGAACGAGAACAAGCCTGCCGGTACGTATATCGCCGATTGGAATGCAGAAGGCTTGCCGAGCGGAATGTACTTCTACAAAATGCAAACCCGCCCGACCGATGGCGGGCAGGGCGGATCGTTTAGCGCGACGCGCAGGATGATGTTGGTGAAGTAACCGAATTCTCCTTTCGAGAAAAGTCCTTGCGACGGACAGAGCATCTGTTCACGACAAGGACTTTTTTCATTTCATAGAGAAAACATGTCATGAACTTCGAAAACAAAACAGCAATCATCACCGGCGGAACAGGCGGGATGGGAAAGGTCGTCGTACGGAAATTCTTTGAGTTGGGCGCAAATGTTGCCGTGCCCGTCCGCGCGGCATCGTCGGCAAACGTCTTGCCCGGGTCTGTCACGAACAGCCGGAGGTTCCTCGCCATGCCAGCTGATTTGACCAGTGAGGCTGACGTCGAAAGTTTCGTGATGAGCGTCGTGCAAAGATTCGGCGGGATACATTTTCTGATCAACGTCGCGGGGAGCTACTCAGGTGGAAAATCTGTTTCCGAGGTCAGTCTCGACGAGTGGGATGGCATGATGAACGACAACTTGAAGACAACGTTCCTTATGAGTCGGGCTGTTCTAGCACCAATGCAGAAGCAGGCGTTTGGTCGTATTGTCAACATCGCCGCGCTGCCGGCCTTGTTACCCCGTCCGAAGACAGCGCCCTACGCGGTTTCAAAACGCGGCGTGGTGACACTCACCGAGACGATCGCGGAGGAAGTGAAAGGCACAGGTGTAACGGCAAACGCAATCGCGCCGGGCATGATAGTCACTGATGCAAATAGGGAATCAAGCCCCGACGCCGACTACAGCAAATGGGTTACGCCGGAGGAGATCGCCGAGACGATACTATTTCTGTGTTCCGAACATGCCCGATCAATCAATGGCAATACCGTGAGGATGTTCGGCGGAATGTAGTTGTTGTACATTCCTGTTCACGTACATCGCTGAAAAACGTCGCCCAAAAACTCCTTGCTTTTCTCGACCAGATTCTTTACCTAATAGCGAGCCTTTAGGCTAAGTTTATTGCCACCATTCGCTTGCGCGGATGATGGCGATTTTTTTTGTTTCACTTTAGACCGGAGAGGTCATGTCAGATACAATTTATTTGACTCGCGAGCGGCTGGTGGAGCTTGAAGAGGAGCTTCGGGAGCTGAAAACCAATGGTCGAAAAAAGATGGCGCAAGCAATCGCCGAAGCGCGAGGGCACGGCGACCTCTCTGAAAATGCCGAGTACGACGCCGCAAAGGAGGAGCAGTTGCATCATGAATTGCGCATTCAGAAGATTGAGGTGACTCTCTCGAAAGCGAAGATGATCGGTGCTAAGGATCTGCCGAATGACAAAATCTATATTTTGAGCAGAGTGAAACTGAGAGACTTGAAAACGAATGACCAGTGCGAATACCTGCTGGTCTCACAGGAGGAATCGAACTTCGAAGCGAACAAGATCTCGGTTACATCTCCGATAGGTAAGGCGTTGCTCGGCAAGAAGAAAGGTGACTCGGTTGATGTCCAGGTTCCTGCAGGTAATTTGAAGTATCAAATCATAGATATCGCAAGGTAAATTTCTACTGCTGGACTTGACTTTGAGAAAGCCGCAGTGTATATTTTTTTTGCGAATCGCATTGGCTTATGCGACAAGAAACCGCTTGCAACAGAGAATTGAGTGCCTTATATTTGAGAAGCCAATGCGGGAATAGCTTCCGCCAAAAGATGAAGCATGGCGGACTGGCAGTTGGTAGAGCGCAATCCGCCCGAAGCGGGATTGATGTCGCGGAAGAAAGTGGAACGCATTGCAGAGTCAATGCGGGAATAGCTCAGTTGGTAGAGCGCAACCTTGCCAAGGTTGATGTCGCGGGTTCGAGTCCCGTTTCCCGCTCTGTCCCGAGTAATCGGGACAATAAGACATTCAGTAATCGCGCTGATTGTCTAAGTAAAACACTTCCTCTTTAAAGTGGCCCCGCCGCCCCAAATCCCACCAGGTGGCGGGGTTTTATTTGAGGGGAGGTAACTCTGCTAAGGAACTGGCAGGACTCTCCGATCACTGTTATGGCGCCGTACCCAAGTGGTAAGGGAGAGGTCTGCAAAACCTTTATGCGGCGGTTCGAATCCGCCCGGCGCCTCTGAGAGACAAGGCAAAAGGTAAAAGTAAGAACATAAGGGCGATTTGGCTTTTTTGCGTTTTTCCTTTTGCCTTTCGTTCCGCCTTAACAGGCTGTAAGCCGGGGTGGCGGAATTGGTAGACGCACAGGACTTAAAATCCTGAGGGTCGCAAGGCCCGTGCCGGTTCAAGTCCGGCCCTCGGTACATAACCAAGAACAATCACACCATCAGTTGGCATCTACAATGTAGCTCGCGCGGGCGGTTAGCTCAGTTGGTTAGAGCGCTACCTTGACATGGTAGAGGTCACAGGTTCGACTCCTGTATCGCCCACATTGGTCGTCTCAGCCGACAGCGGTTTGAGACGATTTTTGTTTCCACTGAACACGTCGCGAAGAACCGGACATGGACCAAATACAAATAACATTTCCCGATGGTGCTGTTCGTTCCTATAACAAAGGCGTCACCGGACAGCAGATTGCGGAGAACATCAGTAGTGGTCTCGCAAAAGCGTTACTCGCCGTTTCTGTGAATGGTGAAATATGGGATTTGTTCCGGCCAATCGAAACCGACGCTGCGATCAAACTTCACAAGTGGGAGGACGAAGAAGCGAAGCGAACCTACTGGCATTCGTCCGCCCACTTGATGGCGGAAGCCATTGAAGCGCTTTTTCCCGGAACGAAGTTCGGCATTGGTCCGCCGATTGAGAATGGTTTCTATTACGATATTGATATGGGCGACCATTCGTTGACGCATGCCGACCTCGCGGAACTTGAAAAGAAGATGTCCGAATTCGCGAAGCGTGATGTTCCTTATCGCCGCGAAGTTAAGTCATGGGATGATGCCGTTGCGTATTTCAAGAAGAAGAACGATCCATACAAGCTTGAGCTGCTGGATGGCTTGAAAGGACAGACGATTACATTTTACCATCAGGGGAATTTTACTGATCTCTGTTTCGGGCCTCATATTCCTTCGACCGGAAGGATCAAGGCGATCAAGCTTCTGAATGTCGCAGGCGCGTACTGGCGCGGCAGTGAAAAGAACAAGATGCTGCAACGTATTTACGGCATCACGTTCCCGAATCAGAAGGAGCTTGATGATTGTCTTTTCCGATTGGAAGAAGCGAAGCGCCGCGACCATCGGAAGCTCGGACAGGAATTGGAGTTGTTTCTTCTCACGCCGAAAGTTGGCGGCGGCTTGCCGATCTGGCTGCCGAAAGGGACAATCATTCGCGAGGAGCTTGAGAAATTCCTGCGTGATGAACAGCGAAAGCGGGGCTATCTTCCAGTCGTAACGCCGCACATCGGCAATCTGAATCTCTACAAGACAAGCGGACACTATCCTTACTATAAGGACAGTCAGTTTGCTCCGATTGTTGTTGAGGATGAAGAGTATTTGTTGAAGCCGATGAACTGTCCTCATCACCACATGATTTATATGTCGAAGCCGCGAAGTTATAGAGACCTTCCGGTGCGGTTGTCAGAGTTTGGTACGGTGTATCGCTACGAGCAATCGGGCGAGCTGAACGGCTTGATTCGCGTCCGCGCATTTACTGTGGACGACTCGCACATGTACGTTCGCAACGACCAGTTGAAGGGTGAGTTGTGTGACGTGATTGAGTTGATCCAGCTTGTGTTCAACACGCTCGGCTTCCGGGATTTCAAGACCCGGCTTTCATTTCGCGATCCGAAGATCAAGGACAAATACGGCGGCGAAGATGCCATGTGGGAACGCTCGGAGCGAGAGATCAAAGAAGCGGCTGACTTAATGAAGCTAAATTACTATATTGGGATAGGTGAGGCTGCCTTCTACGGACCCAAGATTGACTTCATGGTGCAGGATTCACTGCGGCGTACGTGGCAACTGGGAACAGTGCAAGTTGATTACGTGATGCCAGAGCGGTTCAATCTTGAGTATGTTGGAAGCGATGGACACAAGCACCGCCCGGTTATCATTCATCGTGCACCTTTTGGCTCGCTTGAACGATTCATCGGCGTCCTGATTGAACATTTCGCCGGCGATTTTCCGCTCTGGCTCGCGCCGGTGCATGCAGCGATTCTCCCAATTACCGACGCGCACATCGAGTACGCGAAACAGGTCGGAGCGGAGTTTTCCGCGCGTGGTCTCCGCGTCGAACTTGACGACAGAAACGAAAAAATTGGTTTCAAGATTCGCGAGTGGGAGAGGAAAAAGGTCCCCTACATGCTGGTTGTTGGCGAGAAGGAGAAAGTTGCAGGCACGGTGGCAGTTCGACAACACAAAAAGGGAGATATCGGGCTGATGACTCGCGCAGAGTTTCTTACGAAGACGCTGAAAGAAATTGCAGAGAAATCCATTCAGTAACGTTCACTACTCATAAGATAGGAGATTCATCCATCGGCAAAGAGAGAATTCGCATCAACGAGGACATCCGCGCTCCGCAGGTGCGGGTGATTGATGATCGTGGCGCCCAGCTCGGGGTCATGACGCCGCGGGAAGCTATAGGCGTGGCGAGAGCACGTGAAGCGGATCTGGTTGAAATTGTTCCGAACGCAAATCCGCCGGTGTGCAAGGTGATCAGCTTCGGCAAGTTCAAGTACGAGATTGCGAAGAAGGACAAGATACAGAAGAAGCATCAGCAGGTTTCTCTGTTGAAGGAATTGCGCTTCCACCCGAACACCGATACGCATGATTTCAACTTCAAGATGCGACATGCAAGAAACTTTCTGACGGAAGGTCACAAGGTGAAGGCGGCAGTGGTGTTCAAGGGGCGCGAGATGACGTATCAAGACCGCGGCAAAGAGCTGCTGAATAGGCTGACGGAGCAACTGGGCGATCTCGCAAAGATCGATCAGGAACCGCATATGGAAGGACGAAGCATGATTGCGATCTATGCTCCCGATCGAAGCGGGAGGAAGAAAGCCGAAAAGACCGACAAAGTTGAAATTACCGACAAAGTTGAAAAGACGGAAAAAGAACCTGAAGGGAAAATCTGAAATGCCAAAAATGAAAACCCGGAGCGCCGCGAAGAAGCGCTTCTCATTGACGGGAACGGGAAAGATAAAACGGAAATCTGCCTATCGCAGTCACATACTTACATCGAAGAGTACGAAGCGGAAGAGAAAACTTCGTCTCGGCGGATTGGTCGCGGAGGCTGATGCAAAAGCAGTGAAGAGGATGCTGGCCGTCTAATGCCACAAAACCCTGAGTCCGCCGAAGGTCGAAGACTCCCTACGGGTCGTAGACGACTCGGCGAGCGGACGAAGGGTCTTTACTGGCCTAATGATTGGAGGACAGTTGCTATTGAAAGAGTCGCTGCCCAATCATGCCATACACAAAGAAAATGAGTGAGGCTCTTCGCTTCGCTCAGAGCTTAAGAAACGAAACACCAATCATCAACTAACCATAAAGGAGAAGAGCAACTATGCCACGCTCGCAGAACAAAGTTGCCTCCCATCGCCGTCGCAAGCGCGTTATGGAGCAAGCGAAAGGCTACTGGGGTGCGAGAAGCAAAGTCTACACTGTCGCAAAGCACCACGTGGACAAGGGCATGCAGTATGCCTATCGCGACAGAAAGAACAAGAAACGAACATTCCGTTCACTTTGGATCACGCGTATCAACGCGGCGGCACGATTGAACAACACAACATACTCGCGCATGATTGATGGCTTAGCCAAGAAAAAAGTTGACATCAATCGCAAGCTGCTCGCGGAGCTTGCCGTGAGCAATCCGGAAGCGTTTAGCGAGGTCGTGAAGTTCGCGACAGTGTAAGCTGTCGGCGCCTCATGCGTCGTGTTTCATCGGGGCGATCACCATCGCCCCTTTGTTTTTGTACCCAACCTAATCGCTATACTGGAGATTTTGCGGAATATCATGTTAGAGAAAATCAGACTACTTCGTGAACGAGTGGAAGCGAAAGCAGCTTCGATTAGCACCGAGTCTGAACTCGATACCTATCGCATTAACTTCCTTGTCCGTAAGGGATTAATAGCATGCCTCTTCGATGAACTCAACGCAGTTCCCGCTTCGGAGAAGCCGACTGTCGGCAAGCAGTTGAATGAACTTCGTCAGCGTGCGCAATCGTTGTTCGATGAAAAAGCTGCGACGCTGAAGTCGAAACCGACAGTCTCTCCGACGCTCGACCCGTCATTGCCTGGACGGAGGAAGTTTCGAGGGAGCAGGCACCCTCTCACGCAAACGCTTGACGAGATCAAGGCGATTTTCGTTTCGATGGGATTCGGTATTGCCGATGGACCTGA
>JANNUB010000276.1:0-10333 GCA_031394795.1 Ignavibacteriota bacterium
CATCGTCAACGACGAGGATCTGCATCCGCCTCAGTGGTAGTTGTTGGTGAATGAAAAATAGACATTGAGCATCTACGCGTCAACGAAAAAGATTTGCGAAGCCGCAGGTGTGAAAATTTCGGCGAAATTGTATTTCAGGCGCGATTCCGCTACATTGGCTTCGTGAAAAATCAAAACACCTGTCCTTTCCATTCACACCGGGGGGAGAATTGAATCTTCTGCAGGCAATTATTCTGGGTATTGTTCAGGGGTTGACGGAGTTTCTCCCCATCAGCAGTTCTGCCCACCTTACACTCGCCGGCAAGTACTTCGGCTTGATCACGGATACGACGTCCGAATCATGGACTGCATTCATGGCAGTGATGCAGCTCGGCACGCTCGCCGCAGTGATTATCTACTTCTACAAAGACATTGTTCAAATGATCACATGCTCTTGGAACGATCTGCTTCAGCACGGGGTGCGCTTCAAAAACTATTCTCATTACGCGAAACTCGCCGTGTACATCGTTCTCGGGACGATCCCCATGGCGGTGATCGGTGTGGGATTCAGCAAATTCATCCACGGCATGTTCACGAAAAGCACGATGGTCATTGCGACAAGCATGATCGGTCTCGCTGCACTCTTGTGGATTGCCGAACTCGTCGCCTCACACAAACGAACGCTCGATAAGCTGACGCTCGCCGATTCCCTTATCATCGGAGCGGCACAGGCGATGGCGCTCATTCCCGGATCGTCGCGCTCGGGCACAACACTGACAGCGGGGCTTTTCCTCAATCTGACGCGCGAGGCGGCGGCGCGGTTCTCATTTCTCCTTAGTATTCCCGCAGTTGCGGCGAGTGGTGTGTATGAGCTTTCGAAAGTGCACGGCGGCATCAGCGGCTTCGGATTTGCCAACCTCGCTGCATCAACCATCGTGTCCGGCGTCGTCGGCTATGCAGCAATTGCCTGGCTGCTGAAGTTTCTCGCGACAAACACAACAGCTCCCTTTATCATCTATCGGCTTCTGCTTGGCATTGCACTCATTGCGATGCTCGACTACGGCTTGATACTCTTCTGATTGTCGCGGTGTGAGTCGAGGAGGTTTCCGTGAACTTGTTTTCCCCAACGCACCGACTGACAACCATCGCTTTCCTGAGCGCAACCGGCATTGCTCTCTTCGTGCTCGAATCATACATCCCGATGCCGTTGCCGTTTCTGAAAATTGGACTTGCCAACATCTCGAGCGTCATTGCTTTAGTGATGCTTGGCGCGGCTCCGATGTTTGGCGTCGTTTTGTTCCGGGTTGTTGCGGGTTCGCTGTTGAGCGGCTCATTCCTGAGTCCCGCCTTCGTGCTCGCGATTGCCGCCGGCATTGTTGCAGCAGCCGCGATGGCTACGGCAAGGCTGGCGCTGAAAAATCTTTTCAGCCCGTTCGGATTGAGTCTCATAGGATCCTTCGTCCATGTTGGCGTGCAGTTGTTGATTGTGAGGTATGTGTATGTCCAGAACGCGGCGGTAGGTCATTTGCTCCCGCTGTTGCTCGTGACGGCGCTTATCGGCGGCGCCGTTGTTGGAGGGATTTCGCTGCGACTTCTGAACGCGTTGAAAGGCATCAGGCTGTGACTTTTGCCGACAAAATTCTTTTTCTCTTTCTGCTTATCGTCACCGGCGCGAGTTTTCTTGCAAAAAATATTTCCGCAACCGAAGGATCCGTCCTGCTTGTTGAGCTGGAAGGTGCAGCAATCTACAAGGGGAGCATGTCGGAAAATCGTACCGTCACAGTGAAAGGACGTTTTGGAGAAGTAAGAATCAGGGTAGAGGAGGGAAGAGTTGCCGTTACCGATGCACATTGCCCGAACAAAGTATGCGTCCGCACGGGCTGGCGATCGCTTGCAGGTGAATCCATCATTTGCGTTCCCAACCGCGTGTTGGTGAAAATTCTTGGAGACCAATCTGAAGTCGTGCGAGGAATAACCGGATGAGGGGAATACTCGGTCTTCTCTTGCTCTTCTCGTCCTGTAGCAAGAACGATTTCCATCGCGTGTCGCGCGCGACCACGGTGATGGAGACATTTCTCACGGTTTCGATTTACGATCGTGAGATTTCTGCGGAGCGGGCGAACGCGCTCATTGACTCGACGTTCGCAGAAATGCGTCGCATTGAAATGGTGATGACGGATTATTCCGACTCGAGCGAAGTCGGCGTCATCAACACGCATGCGGGAAAAGACAGCGTCGAAGTTTCGGAGGAGCTTGTTTCAGTTTTGAAAGAAGCAGCGATGTGGTCCGAAGAGTCGGGCGGAGCTTTTGACGTAACAGTGGGACCGATCGTGAACGCATGGAATTTTCTCGCATCCGAGCCGGAGATTCCATCGGCCTCCAAAATCCGCGTGTTGCAGCAGCTTGTCGGATGGAAAAAACTCTTCATTGACCGTCACAAGGTTTTCCTCAAAGAAAAGGGAATGCGTATTGATCTCGGAGGCATTGCAAAAGGCTATGCGGTTGACAGGGCAATCGAAATCCTGAAACGCAACAACGTCAAGAATACGATCGTTGACCTCGGCGGTAATCTCGGCGTGTGGTGGGAAGGAACGCATGCACTGGATTCTTCCGTCGCGGAAATTCTGATTCGTCACCCGCGCAAAGAAGGAAAATTTTTCGGTGCGTTTAAGGCGGGTACGTGCGGCATTTCCACTTCAGGCGACTACCAACGGTACTTCGTCAAGAACGGAATTCGCTATCATCACATCATCAATCCGAAGACAGGCTCTCCGGTCAAGGATGTCGTGAGCGTGACGATCGTAGCCGATAACGCGATGCATGCCGATATCCTCTCAACGCTTGTATTTGTTCTCGGAAGAGAGAAAGGGATGGAGTTCATCAAGAAGTCGAAAGGAGTTGAGGGAATGATCGTGCGGGAAGAGGAGGGCAAACTCATATATGAACTCTCGCACGGATTTCACTTCGTTCGCTCCAATGATTAGTGTGCGAAGCCTCTCGTTTCGTTATCCGAACGTCGAACGCGATGTCCTCTCCGATATCAGCATGGACTTCATTAAGGGGAGCTTCACGGCGATTATGGGAGCGAACGGTTCAGGCAAGAGCACGCTCGCTCGATGCCTGAATGGTCTTCTGCCGCCCACATCCGGCGAAGTAGTTGTTGATGGGCTGAACACGAAAGACTCTCCATCCCTTCCCGCGATCCGCCAATCCGTCGGATTCGTTTTTCAGGATCCAAATCTGCAAATGACCTCTGCAACTGTCGAGCGGGAACTTGCGTTTGGACTCCAGAACCTTGGGATGTCGCAATCGGAAATCCATCGTAAGGTCGAGCATGCACTTGAACAATTGGGTGGACAGCGAAACGCACCCCCCTCGGCTCTTTCGGGAGGAGAGCAGCAGCGTCTGGCGCTTGCGGCGGTAATGGTGCTCGAACCGAAATATCTCGTGCTCGATGAGCCGACGGCGTTTCTTTCGCCAACCTCGCGCATGCACATCATGGAGAATCTTCTTCGGGCACGGAGAGAAAAGGGCGTCACGCTGATTCTCGTTACGCAGTGTTTCACCGAGGCTTTGCATGCGGGGCGCCTCATTATCCTGAAAGACTCCTGCATTGGTTTCGACGGCGCTCCGAGCGCGATGGTGTCGCATCGCGGAGAGCTTGCCTCTTTTGGGATTTACACCCCGCACGCGTTCGGCTTTCCGCCATGAAGTTCTCGCTACGCAATATTGACTTTGCCTATCATTCCAAAGTGCTCGGGGCACATCACGTATTTTCCGATTTGAGTCTGACGATTGAAACGGGAAGCAGTGTCTTGATAGTTGGAGAAGAAGGGTGCGGCAAAAGCACTCTGCTGCAGCTCTTGAATGGATTGCAGAGACCGGATGGCGGAAACGTTTGGATTGATGAAACGGAAATGTGGAAGAACGATCTGCCTTCGTTGAGAAGGCGCATCGGCTTCGCGTTTCAATTTCCCGAGCAACAATGTTTTTGTGAAAAGGTGAGAGACGAGCTGCTGTTTGGATCGCGCAACTACGGGACGACTGTTTCAGAAGAAGCACTCAAGGAGGCTATGCTTGAAGTGGGACTACGTTCGGAGGCGCTGGAGATGTCGCCGTTTGCATTGAGCATGGGTGAAATGCGGCGGCTTGCCTTTGCAGGGATGATCATTCGGAATCCCGATGCGTTCCTTCTTGATGAACCCACGGCGGGTCTGGATGGTTTTGGCATTGCGTTGATTCACCGGTTGATGGGCAAATGGAAGAGGGTCCGAAAGACGATTGTCGTTGCCACGCACGCTCCCGAGATTTTCCTTCCGTTCTTCGAAAAAGTGATTGTACTGAATTTGGGAGGAAAGCATAAGGAGTACTCTGCCGATGAATTCTCTGCCGAGTATGATCCCGATAAGATCGGGACGCGGTAGAACTATAAAGGACAGACAATGTCGGCGTAGCGAAGTGAGATGGACAGGAGGACGAAGATGAGCAACCCGCCGAGCATCAACCAATCTCTTATTTGAAAAGCCGGCTGGCGGAACGGCGTGCGTGCGAATTCGGCATTGAATCCTCGCGCGTCAATTGCATCGGCGAGATGCTGCGACGAACGGAATGCGGAAACGAAAAGCGGCAATGCGGCGGATGCGGCGAATCGCAGCTGGCTCAGGAGGGACGAGTCAACATCTGCGCCGCGCGCGATTTGCGCCGACTTGATTTTCCGTGCAGAACGAATGAGTTCCGGAACAAAATTCAACGTGATCCCAAGGAGAAGGAAGAGAGAGCCTGAACGCTTGAACCGCGCAAGCGACGTCTCGATGCCATCAAGTATTTCCTCAATCGGAGTTGAGACAACAAAAAGCGATGAGGCGAGAAACAGCAACGCGATTTTCATCGAAAGGAACAGCCCTTCGTTCAATCCCTCGTAGGTAGCGAATGTTCCTCCCATCTCAAATACCACACGCCCACTTGTTGTCAACATTTGGACGATGATGATAACAACTACAAACCAAACGACGTGTCGCAGCCGTGCCGCCGCCTGAGAGAAGGAAAGAGGAGAGGCGGAGATCGCCGCGAGAACCAGAGCAATCGCACTAATCATTCCGAACCAACTTCTCGTGAGGAAGATAAACCCCGCGAAGAGAAAAAGTGCAATGAACTTCGCGCGCGGGTCGAGTCTTTGCAGGAAAGTTTTTTTCATCGTGCTACCGTCGCTGCAAACTACGAAAAAAAGAGATCGAAGGGTGCAAGCGATTCACTCTTCTCTGTTCCTTGTCATGGGTGATGCTTAACACGCAATATCACGTAGTGATTCGGTATCATTGAAGCAGACCTTTCGACTAACCAATTCGACTTTCTGGAGGATCTTAATGGATAGAGCGATCACGGCCGACCCGGTTGTTGACGATTCGTACCGCAAGGCAAAAGTTGATCACTATCTTGACCGCGTAGAGGAGCTTGTGGGGATGGCTCGCTACAGCGCGGCGCGATCCATGCTGAACAAAGCGCTTGCGCTTGAACCGCATAACCGAGGAGTCCTGACGCTCCAGCAGCATA
This sequence comes from Ignavibacteriota bacterium, assembly GCA_031394795.1. GTDB lineage: Bacteria > Bacteroidota > Ignavibacteria > UBA10030 > UBA6906 > CAADGV01. The sequence continues at coordinate 5,530 of JANNUB010000276.1, forward strand.
TTGATGTTGCGCTCCGGCTGCTTGCCACGCCGTCGCTGCATAAGAGCAACGGCCAGCGCGATACGGCGCGGCGCGGCAAGCTTGTCCTCGTTGTGGATCAGGACGAGCGTGTTCTTATGTCACTGGTGGAATCGCTGCGAAAGTATGGTTTCGGCGCGATCGGCGCCGCGAGTTTCGGCGAGGCAGTGGAGGCGCTTGCGCATCACGTTCCGAGCTTGATTATTTCCGAAGTGAACTTTGAGAACGGTCCGGTCGGCTTCGATTTGTATTTCTGGGTGCGCAACAACAGCGGTTTGAGTTGGGTTCCGTTTCTCTATCTCGCAACGCGGGTCACACGGGAGATGTTCATTGCCGGGAAGCGCTTAGGTGTTGATGAATTTATCGTAAAGCCGCTGGACGAAGAGGTTGTGATGGCGTCCGTACTCAGTTGTCTTGGGAAGAGAAAACAAAGGGTTCCGTAAGCGCTTTGGTGGTATATGGAAGCCAGTCTCGACGTGTCGGGACTGGCTTTGTTGTTTTTATAGGGTCATCTTCTTACCTTTTTCTAAGAATCCCTTCGTTATGACAGAACTTACCATAAACGAAATCTTTCACAGCATTCAGGGCGAATCGAGCTACGTGGGCTTGCCGTGCGTGTTCGTGCGGCTGACCGGCTGCAACTTGCGCTGCGTCTGGTGCGATACGGAGTATGCGTTTTATGAAGGGAGGGAAATGTCGCTCGATGAGATTCTTGCCGATGTTGAAAAGTACAAGTGCAAACTTGTTGAGGTGACCGGCGGCGAGCCGTTGGCACAAGAAGGCGTTCTTGAGTTGATGAAGATCCTTTGCGATGATGGATTCGTAGTACTATTGGAGACCGGTGGAAGTATCAGCATTGCGGATGTCGATCCGCGCGTGCGGCGAATTGTCGATTTCAAATGCCCGGGCAGCGGAATGGAGAAGCGGAACTTGTGGGAGAACATCAAACATCTGAAGCCGACCGATGAGGTGAAGCTTGTTGTTGCAAACAGAGAGGATTTCGATTGGTCGGTTGAAGTGATACGAAAGAACTCACTTGAGTCGCGATGTCCGGTACTGATGTCCCCTGTGTTTGCCGAGCTGCAGCCGATAGAATTGGCACAGTGGATTTTGGAAAGTGGAGCGAATGTGCGCATGCAGTTGCAGATGCATAAGTACATTTGGGAGCCGGAGACGAGAGGAGTATGAACAGACCATTGGCAGTCATGCTTGCGAGTGGGGGAATGGACAGCTGCGTAACGACGGCGATTGCGGCGCAAGATCACGAGCTTGCAATGCTGCATCTGAATTACGGTCAACGAACTGAGCGACGCGAGCTTCAAGCATTCAACGACATCGCTGACTACTACAATGCGCCGCGTCGTCTCGTCGTCTCTATGGAACACCTTGCGAAAATCGGCGGCTCGAGCTTGACGGACAAATCAATCGCCGTGTCGAAACCGAATCTGGGCAGCAAGGAGATCCCAAGTTCATACGTTCCGTTTCGCAATGCGAACATGTTGTCGGTCGCAACGAGCTGGGCGGAAGTGATTGGTGCGTCGGCGATTTTTGTCGGCGCGGTTGAGGAGGATTCATCAAGCTATCCTGATTGCCGGAGAGAATTTTACGATGCGTTCGAGAAGACAATTGACGCAGGGACCAGGCCATCAACACAAATCAAAATTTTCACCCCAGTAATTCATTATTCTAAAATGGAGATTGTCCTGCGTGCTGTCGCGCTTGGTGTACCATTGCAGTTGACTTGGTCGTGCTATCAGAACGAGGATGTCGCGTGCGGCGCGTGCGATAGTTGCGCATTGCGGTTGAGAGGGTTTCAGCTTGCGGGAGTTGATGACCCAATTCCGTACGCGCACCGTCCCGCGTATGCGTAGCGGGCTTGTTTCAAGAATAATGAGAGGATCAAATGGAATCTGTTACTCGAAAAGGCAAACCAAGCAGGCGACGACGGAAAGAGACTCAACAAAGTGAAAATTCTCTTCCTCCAATGAACGCTGATGCGATAGCATTGCGCGAGAAGATCAAGAACCGTCGCGTCTCGAAAGCCGATATCGAGCGGGCGCTGGCGGCATTGCGAGCGCTACAATTCGACACTGGGAAAAGGACTGATAGTGTCAAGCTCCTGCGGGCATTGCGTTAGTGATTGCTCTCCTTGATAGCTCTGTATGGGTGTCGTATTTCCACCAAGCGGACGCCCACCATGAAAAGGCGGTGAGGATAGTTGAAGACCTTGGTGTTCGGGAGGCGACGCTCATACTACACGACATCGTCATCGCTGAGACAACTAATGTGCTGTTTCGGATTGACCCGTCGGATATTTTGCTTGTCAAGTTTCGGAAATACCTGATCGAATTTGACTGGCTCGTTCAAACTGTTTTCGGCACGCGCGAATTCTGGACGAGGACGGTAGATTATGTTGCACATCAGGCTCGTCTGAAGACACTCGATTTGATAGTGGTTTCGTATGCTTATCATTTTCAGGTTGATGATTTCAAGTCATTCGATACACAACAAGAAAAAGCCGCACAGAGAGTTCTCAAGCGGTGAAGCACAAGACAAACGACTCAAGAGTAATTATGGAACATTTCAAAGACAGCATCTACAAACTCATCGTCGAAACATCATCCAACTTGCCGCCCGATGTGAGACGAGCGCTGGCACGAACCAAGGAGAATGAAACACCGAACACGCAATCGGCACTCGCCTTGCAAATGATTGCAGTCAATGTTGACATGGCGTGTGATACGCTCGCGCCGATTTGCCAGGACACGGGAATGCCAACGTTTGAAATTCTCTGTCCCGTGGGCGCGAATCAAATTCAAATGAAAAAGGAAATCGAGGAAGCGATTGCCGAAGCGACGAAGAACGGCAAGCTTCGTCCGAACTCCGTCAACTCGCTGACGGGAAAAAACAGCGGCGATAATCTGGGCGAGGGAACGCCAGTCATGCATTTCGAGCAATGGGAGAAGGATGAAATTGATGTTCGACTTCTGTTGAAAGGTGGCGGCTGCGAGAACAAAAATATTCAATACTCATTGCCCGCTGAGTTGCCAAATCTCGGACGCGCAGACAGGAGTCTCGAGGGAATTCGCAAAGCTATTATGCACGCGGTGTTTCAAGCACAGGGACAAGGCTGCAGCGTCGGGGCGATCGGCGTCGGCATCGGCGGTGATCGGACGAGCGGTTATACCCTCGCGAAGCAGCAGTTGTTCAGAACGCTCGACGACGTCAATCCACATCCCGAACTCGCAACACTTGAAGCGCGCATCATGGAAGACGCGAACAAACTCGGCATCGGTACGATGGGTTTCGGGGGACAAGCCACGTTGATTGGATGCAAGATTGCCGCTTACAATCGTCTGCCCGCGAGTTTCTTCGTGAGCGTCGCGTACGATTGCTGGGCGTTTCGCCGTCTTGGCGTTGTGCTTGATGCAAGCACCGGTGCAATCAAGCGATGGCTCTACAAAGATGAAACGCCGAGCGTGAAGATGGCAAAGACGAGCGGCTTGCCCGTCACGGGCCGCGAAGTGAAACTCACGACGCCGATCTCCGAATCACAAGCTCGTCAATTGAAAGTGGGAGATGTCGTGCTGCTCAACGGGCTTGTTCACATGGGACGCGATATGATTCATCACCATTTGCTATCGCATGACTCGCCCGTTGATTTGAACGGCGCGGTGCTGTATCATTGCGGTCCTGTCGCGCTGAAGAAGGATGGCGCATGGACAATCACGGCCGCCGGGCCAACGACGAGCATTCGCGAAGAACCGTATCAAGCGGACATCATTAAAAAATTCGGCATTCGCGCAGTGATGGGAAAAGGGGGCATGGGCGCGAAAACGCTTGCCGGTTTGAAGGAACATGGCGCTGTCTATTTGAATGCGATTGGCGGCGCGGCGCAGTTTTACGCGAAGTGCATTACCGAAGTACACGGCGCGGACTTCCTCGAAGAATTCGGCATCCCCGAAGCGATGTGGCATATTGTCGTAAAAGACTTTCCAGCAATCGTCACGATGGACGCGCACGGCAACAGCTTGCACGCGGACGTTGAAAAGTCGAGCGCGGAGGAGTTAAAGAAGTTTGCAGCAGTGCCTGTTTAGCGCCTTAGTTCAGAAGGAGAGTGGTGCAGTATCATTTTGTTTGGGCCCCGAAAGAGTCGAAAGAATATCACCAAAGGTGAATGCATGAAGAAAGAATATGATTTTTCAAAAGGTGTGCGCAGAAAATTTTATCACCCGCGTGTGAAGCTTTTCTTGCCGATATACTTAGAGGATGATGTAGCTCGCGTTTTCCCAAATGCGAAGGCAGTCAACTCAGCTTTGCGGCATATCATCGCTGCGATGCCAAAGAAACCGAAAGTGAAAACATCATAAGACGGGTCGTCGCTCATCAGGAGCGATTCTCCCTCGGAGGTTGAAAATGGACAAGTCATACGTTGAGCAGCGCGAGGGCGCATACTTCGTCAAAGGCACGCGCGTGTCACTGGATTCGGTGACGTATGCGTTTCTTGATGGATTTTCGCCTGAGACAATGGCAACTGATTTCTATCCGGTTCTAAGTCTCGAGGAAATCTATGGAGCGATCGCTTATTATCTCGCTCATCGCGATGCAATTGATCGGTATTCGAGAGAAGGCGAAGCGGAATACGAGAAGCTTCGTGAGGAGTCGCGCAAGGCAGACCCCGAGTTTTATGGAAAACTCATGGCGGCGAAAAGGAAGATGGAAACGTCTCGTCTATGAGAATTCGTTTTCAGGGAGACGCTGATTTCAATCGGGACATCATCAAGGG
>JANNUB010000282.1:0-1917 GCA_031394795.1 Ignavibacteriota bacterium
ATACGGATCAATCACGCTGGTGGATCCTGTTCGGATTTCTTGTCGGTCTTTCGTTTACGAACCATTTGACGACCATACTTCTTGCTCCCGCATTGCTATGGTGGTTCTTTCTTGAACACGGTTTTCACAAAGGTGTGTTCAGAAAAATCATAACCTTGGCGCTTCCGTTTCTCGCCGGGCTTTCAGTGTACTTCTATGTTCCGATCCGGGCAGCGCAGCAACCTCCATTCAATTGGGGCAATCCACAGACATTTGAAAAATTCTGGTGGCACTTTACCGGGAAACAATTCCGGGTATGGATGTTCTCGTCGGGCGATGCCGCAAAAAAACAACTGGATTATTATTTTGAAAACCTTCCAAACGAATTTTACTTTGTTATGTTGGCTCTCGCCATTGTTGGAGCAGGTGTTCTGTTGTTCACGAATCGTAAAGAATTTGTATTTGTACTATTGTTGTTTATTTCGTGTGTTGGGTATGCAATCAATTACGACATTCACGACATTGATTCTTACTTTCTATTGGCATTTGTTTCTATTTCAGTATGTATTACAATTGCTGTTTCAAAAATACTTGAACGATTTGAAAACGTACCATCAAAAATTGTTTTAATAGCTGTTCTTATCGGATTGTTGGTTGTTCAGATTATTGATAATCAAAAAAAAGTAGACCAAAGCAAAAATTATCTGGTAGAAGATTATACGAAGAATATTTTACTGAACCTTCCGAGGAACTCCATCGTTCTTTCCTATCAGTGGGATTATTTCGTCGCTGCATCATATTACTTTCAGCGCATAAAAAATATACGTCCCGATGTTGTGGTATTAGATAAAGAACTTTTTCGACGCTCTTGGTATTTCCCGCAATTGGAAAAAATGTATCCCCGTGTAATACAGAAATCAATACGCGAAGTTGAACTATTCCAACAAGAATTGTACAAATTTGAACATGATCTTCCGTATGAATACTCGTAAATCGAGGGAAGATATACTGCAATGTTGAAAAGTTTTATTGAAAAAAATGATTCTGGGGCATTTTATGTAACACAGGAGATTGAGCAACAATATACTTCCGACTATCATAGGGTTCCCGAAGGGCTTTTATTCAGGATTACGAAAGACACTTCATATATCCAAGTACCTTTTCCAAAAATTCAGTTCAGGGATGCTGCAGGAAACGATGTTTATGCTCAGCAAATTAAAAGTTTTACAACGAATGGATTATTACGAAGATCCGCGTATGAAAAACTCAATGGCAGGGATAGTTTATCCAGCCTGTATCGTCAAAGTCTCACACATTAACCCTGTAGTGCATAATCAGGTTAGCAATTATTAACGCTCAATCTGTTGACTTTGTGGCAAAAAAGTATATATTTGTTAACTCCGCCACAATGCCTTTTCAGGAAAGCCTCATATTTTGTGATTTTCCTTAGAATGCTTTGGATCGTTGAAATTTTATTGCTGGCGTAGCTCAGTTGGTAGAGCAGCTGACTTGTAATCAGCAGGTCACCAGTTCAAGTCTGGTCGCCAGCTCCAGACAAAATTGGTAAGGGTAGGTAGCGAAGTGGTTAAACGCAACAGACTGTAAATCTGTCGCCCTCGGGCTTCGGAGGTTCGAATCCTTCCCTACCCACAAAACATACAGTCTGCTTGCGTAGCTCAGTTGGTAGAGCACGTCCTTGGTAAGGACGAGGTCACCGGTTCAATCCCGGTCGCAAGCTCTGCTGAAAGAATGTATGGGGCGGAAAGAACGAGATTAAATAGTCATCCGCCGATTGCTGATTGAAGGCATGGTTCAGTAAGAAAATAAATGTGCGGAAGTAACTCAGTTGGTAGAGTCACAGCCTTCCAAGCTGTTGGTCGCGGGTTCGAGTCCCGTCTTCCGCTCTAGTCAAGAAAATGCTATCGTTAAAGATTTAAG
>JANNUB010000298.1:0-7605 GCA_031394795.1 Ignavibacteriota bacterium
ACCACGCCTGAGCCTCTGGCGAAAGGAACCCTCATCACAGCTTCACAAAAAATAATTGCCAAGAATGGCGGAAGCGTTCGACTCCAGGGTACATATCAGGCAAAGAATGGAAGAGAGATCTATTACAACATGGCGATCCTGTTTGCCCCCGGAGCCTTGCCAACGGATAATACGATCAGCATTACGATCGATAAAAATACATTCGAGAATAATGCCGCGGTGGCATTCGCCCCCCACGGTCTCGTTTTCAACAAGCCGGGAACACTGCTGATCTACGCGAATGGCGTTCAGATCGCATTAGACAACACTAAGCTCGAACTTCTCTATCTCAATTCAAATATTTGGCAGAAAATGCCCAGCAGCTGGGGAATGTACTCCACGAATAATGGTGGCAGCGTGGTTGCTGGCGCATCTATCCCACATTTCTCGCAGTATGGTTTTGGACGCGTTGTCGACTAGTCGTTTGGAATTGAAAACACCAGTAGTTGAAAACCAACTTTGAGGTGAAGAGTATGAAACATGCAACGTCAGGAATTCCAGAGCTGAACAAAGAGCCGGGTTTTCTTTTCCCCGCACATCGCAGCAATGAACAACAGTTCAGGGGCGAGGTCGAGAAGGTTCTCGTGCGCTGGAGCGTAGACCGTGAAATGGACATGGGCTTGATTATTCCAACGTTCCTGTTCAAAGAACGACATCTCAAACCATCGTTGTAGTATTGTTGGATCGAAGCAACGCATAACCAGGAACGAATCCGAACACAATAGAAAACTCATGCAAACTCAAACAATTCATGCAGAAGTCCTGAAGTTGCTCAAGAGCCGGTGTACGCCGTCGCTTGTGGCTGGTTTGGTGAAGGAGCTTCGTAAGGCATCAACGTTTGAGCGCAGGTTGGTTCGAGCGAGCGGCAAACAAAAGGTCGGTCGCACGAACGAGGTATTTTCACTTTCAGAACGTCATCATCTCGATCAAGTCATCACAGTTTGTAACGCAAAACTCAAACCATGGGACGCAATCAGTGTCGTCACCGCAATCGGCGATATCTTCCGCGACCATGGCGATCTTATTCGGGCAGAGGAACTCTACTCGCTCAGCATTATGCAGGGCGAAGATGCTGGCCAGCAAGGTCTGGTAGGGGAAGCATATCTCCGCCGGGGCGACCTCTACTCCCGTCAGGGCAGATGGAACGAATCCGCTGCGGACCTGAACGAGAGCCGAACGATCTACCGTACATTGCGTGATGGGCAAGGCATTGGTCGGGTTGAAAATATCATCGGAACAAACCATGCGATACAAGGAAAGCTCAAGAAAGCACGGCAATGGTACACACGGGCATTGGCTGCATTCGAGAAATCAGAAGAAAAGCTGATGACCGGAACGGTTCTTATGAATCTCGGCATTGTGTATAACATTTCGGGTCTCTACGAGGAGGCGTTGGGGTATTATCGGCGTGCACAGTCGTACTTCGAAGAAGTCGGCAACGTGCAGCGGCTGATGGAACTCCATCACAACACGGGGATGACCTATTACTTCAAAGCAGCGTACAAGGATGCGATGTTTGAATTTGATGCATCCATCAAGCTGGCGACGAAGTTGCATAATGTCAACATTCTCGCAACAGCAAGTCTGGGGAAAGCAAATACCTGCTATCAGAAAGGCGACCCGCGGCTGGCTCTCATATTTGTTAATCAGGCTCTCCACTACTATGGCATCTGCAATGACCGCAACGGCATTGCCGACGCATACAAAGTGAAAGGGATGATTCACAGAGAAATGAAGCAGTGCAGCGTTGCGTTGTCACTGTTCCAGACGAGTTTGCGCTTGAATGCAGAATTGAAGAACGAGCTGAATACTGCCGAAACCCACTTCGAGATGGGAGAACTTGAAGTGCAGCGGAAGAATCAGCGGGCCGCACGAGAAGCCTTTGAACACGCGCTTGAGCATTTCACAAACGTTGGCGCCGCAAAAGACATTGCTCGTACCGAGCATGCACTCTCAATGCTTAGTCGAAAGGCACGCCAAATGGTGTAGAACAGGCTGAGACATTCGAGTAAGGCAATAGGCACTTGCACTCAAGTCCCGTCCCGACATTATCGAGACGGGACTTTTTTGTAGCTGGAGCGAGCCAGGGGTCGTGCGCCGAAGTCCGCACACATCGGAATTACCATGTCTTTTCTACAGAGTACCCGCGGATGGATTACGTAAGCGTGGATTTCACGCCTGAATCAGAGAAATCTGGGGGGCACGACTTTGGGAAGAGAGAATATGGTCTGTGCTTACGCCCCCGACGCGCAGTGGTGTTTTCACCTTGTGATTGTGAGGAAGTGAAATGAATCTTGATGATCTGCTGAAGCAGAGCTATGCCGATCAGGACGCGGAGACTGCGTATGAACCAAATGCCTCTTCGCAGGGGCGAGATCTCGAGACGATTCTCAACATCGTTCGCACTATTAATACCTCACTGGTGCTCAACGATGTGTTGGAGCTCGTCACCGATGAAGCAATCAGGATCACAAAAGCGGAGCGCGGATTTTTGATGCTTGCCCCAATGGGGCTTGCCGACGGTAATGGCAAGCTGGAATTCGTAATCGGCCGTAATGCGCGTGGGGAGTCAATCAACGCCGAGAATTTGCAGGTAAGCTCCAGCGTTCTTGATGATGTGTTCACGACGGGGGAATCGGTCTGCATTGAGAATGCACTCAATGATGAGCGCTTCGAGCGACGGCAGAGCATCATGAATCTCGAATTGCAGACCATCATCTGCAGTCCGCTCCACACCCGCGAGGAAAAAATCGGCGTCATCTATGTGGACAGCAAGTATATCCAAGCTGTTGACAAAGCGGAAATTCTCAGCGTGTTTGAGATTCTGGCTGGCCAAGCCGCGATCGCGATCAAGAACGCTCGCCTGTACGACAATCTGAAGCGTACGTATGAAGAGTTGAAGCAAGCGAATGAGCACATCATTCAATCCGAGCGGATGGCGATGAAGGGGGAGATCGCCGCAGAAGTAAGTCATGAGTTGAAGAACCTTGTTGCGGTCGTGCTGTTGAACCTCGACCTGATGCAGCGAAAGGCTGGCAAGGTCGGTCGCGACGAAATCAACCCGATCATCGAAAAGATTGTTGGCGGCGTACGGAAGATTGAAAACTTCTCGAAGAGTTTGCTCACGCGGCATCGGGCTTCAGCCCAACTCGTTTCCGCCAATTTGAATAAAATCGCCGCGGACTTCGTCGAGTTTGTCAAGTTTCTCCCGAAGTTCAAGTGCAACGAGGTGACGGCGTCGTTAGCAGAGAATCTTCCTCTCGCGCAGATCGACATTGATCAGGTCCAGCAAGTGTTGCTCAATCTCGTAAACAACAGTGTCGAAGCGTTTTCGTCAGCATCCATCGAGTTGAAGACTGAATACGACGAAGTCTCGGAGACAGTTCGGTTTCTCGTCCGGGATAACGGCCCCGGCATAGATGAAGCAATTCTGAGCCGCATTCTTACCGAAAAAATTACGACGAAAGCAGACGGTCATGGCTATGGCCTTCCGATTTGTCGGCAGATCCTTGAAGCGCATGGCGGTACTATAAACATTGAATCGAACAAGGGAAACGGTGCGACATTCATCATGACGTTTCCAGTTTCACATGGGCAGGCAATCTTATGAATTTACTCGATCAACCACGCGTCGAACTGCAAACACTCGTAGACGTTGTCTCACTGACTGACAAGGGCCCTGTGCGCAAGTCCAACGAAGATAGCATTGTCGTTGTTCATGCCTCCGGTTACGCCTCCCTCAGCAAGGGTACGTTGATGGTCGTAGCGGACGGCATGGGCGGTATGGATGATGGCGCTGTCGCCAGCTCGATGGTCACTGCCAAGCTTCCGGCGTTGTATTTTGAATCGAAGGTCATCAATCCGGTGGAGAGCCTTGTTCAGGCAGTTGCAGAAACCAACCGCAAGGTATACGAGTTAGGTGGGACGATGCGGCCCGGCGGTGGCATGGGTTCGACCGTTGCAGCCTGTGTCATTGTGAATGAATCGCTGATCGTCGTGAACGTGGGGGATAGCCGAGTGTATCTCCTCCATAGCAGCAGGCTGCGCCAACTCAGTCGCGATCATTCGATGCGAAAAGAATTTTTCTCTCCACTCCGGACGAGCGATGCGATGAATCTTAACCACGTGCTGACCCAAGCGATCGGTCCGCAGCCGACGGTAAAACCTCACGTTAGCATTGCGCGCATTGCGCAGGACGATATTGTTCTGCTTTGTTCCGATGGGATGACAAGCAGCCTCTCCGATTCCGAAATCAAGGAAGTCCTGACCGCTGCGTGTTTCAATGAGATTCCGTCGGCATTGCTGGCACAAGTGTACGACAAACAAGGGGATGACAATGTTTCGATAATTGCTGCCCGGCTTGTCGCGGCGGCGTCTTCCCATCACTCGATCGTCTGAGCCGATTTCGGTTCGCGGCGTGTATTGTTTTGTTCCAGCGCATGTAACGTTTTGTTGCACAACCCTTCAAATTCTGAATCAAAATATTGCATAGTTCTTTTTGTTAGAATCCAAAACCTCCGATTTTTCTCTGTTTTCGTAGAGTTACCGAAGTCAGCTCATCTTGGCATATTGGTTGCGAGTGGAAGGTTACACCACATCTTAATCGTTTCCCTAATTTGAATTTGGTTCAGAGAAGTTGAACTGATCCGTCAAAAGGAGCACTGGTCCGACTGCCTCCGGACCTGCTCAACTCGTGAGAGCATCCTATCCGGTGGAAGGGTTGAGCTTCGGACAAACATCTTCCACGCGATACACCGGATGAAAAACTCTGACGATAAACTCTTGTCGTGAACCACGCAGATGAACCTGGGAGTTGCGCAGGGGTGATAGGAGATTTCGATGCGGCTCGAAACGATATTGACCGTGTGCAAAAGGAGTTGAACACAATGGGGGGGAATGGTACATGAAATTCGACGAGCTCGTCAAAACAAGATTCAGTGACGACACATCCCTCGCCGTGGAGGAGAACACGCCCCAGAAGACGCGAGATCTTGAAACGATCCTCGGCATCGTGCGCAAGATCAATTCCACGCTGGTGCTTTCGGATGTGTTGGAATTGGTCATTGATGAGGCGATCCGTCTGGTGAATGCCGACCGCGGCGCCATCATGCTTGTCGGGAAGAGCGGTGCGCTTGAATTTGCCGTTGCCCGCAACAACAAAGGCGAGAACATCGCCGCGGAAAATTTTCATGTCAGCTCGACTGTTCGCGAAGATGCGTTCGAGACCGGTGAATCGCTCTGCATTGAAAGTGCGTTGAGCGATACGCGCTTCGAGCGTCGTCAGAGCATCATAGACCTCGCGCTCCAAACGATCATTTGCTCCCCTCTACGAACCCAGGACGAAAAACTCGGGGTGTTGTACGTTGATAGCAGGTACATTCAAGCAGTAAGGAAGGCGGATATTCTCTATAGGTTTGAAATCCTTGCGGGACACGCTGCAATTGCGATCAAGAATGCGCGTCTCTACGCCGAGCTGAAGCAAACAATCGAGGATCTGAAACAAGCCAACCTTCATATCATTCATTACGAGCGTATGGCGATGAAGGGGGAGATTGCAGCAGAGGTCAGTCACGAGCTGAAGAATCTTGTATCGGTGGTGCTCCTCAGCCTTCAGAACCTCCAGTCCAGCATCGGCTCGATTACCTCGAAGGAGATCGGCGAAATCATGGAAGGGACGATTAAGGGCGTGAAAAAGATCGAGTGGTTTTCCAGGAGTTTGCTCACCCGGTCGCGCATCGTTGCACGACCCCAGCTGTACGATCTCAACAAGATCATAGCGGATTTCGTTGAAACGATGAAGTATCTGGCGCGGTTCAAACGCAATGAAATCCGCTTGCACTTAGATGAAAAGCTGCCCGCGACGCGCCTCGACATTGACCAAATTCAGCAAGTGTTGCTCAATCTGAGCGGCAACGCCGTCGAGGCGCGCGCGGATGCGACGATTGACATATACACGGAATTCGATCCCGTTCATTCCGAGGTCAACGTTGCAGTGAAGGACAACGGTCCGGGTGTTGACGATGAAGTTCTCCCGAAACTTTTCGTCGAGCGCATCTCAAATAAAAAAGAAGGGCATGGTTACGGCCTCAGTATCTGTCGCTCTATCATTGAAAACCATGGTGGGTGCATTCGTGTGGAATCTCAGAGGGGAGAAGGGGCGACGTTCAGGATCTCGCTACCTGTCACGACGGTGCCCGTGACGACGGTGCCCGTAACACCGAAATAGACTACAGGAACAGCCCCTTCACAAAGCCGATCTGCCAACCCAGGAAGAGTCCGAAGCCAATACTTGCCAATCCCGCAGCGGTGCGCACCACGCGCTGGAGAAGGATGGAATGCGCCGCTGTGATAATGAACGGCAATCCAATCACCGTGCTCATCAACATCATCCCTCCAACCGAGCCGACTCCAAAGAGAGCGATGTAGAGCAAGGCAAGCGGGGTTGATTTGATCGTTGCGAGAACGATCAGCATAAGCGCAGCGCTTCCTGCCAGCCCATGGACCATTCCCACAAGAATCGACCGGGTGTTTTGTGAAACCTGTGAGAGCAGTCGCCGGCTCATGGAAGGTTCGAGACGCTCGTGATGCGATACCTCGCGATGCGATACCTCGCGATGCGATTGCTCGCGATGCGATTGCTCGCGAGAATGTTCATGCTCCGTTGAGAAAGCGTGAATGTGCGGATGGATATGTTTGTGCCCATGATGTTCGTGAACATGCACGTGAACAATCTCCCCTTTGAACACTTTCCACAAGACGTTGAGACCGAGGAGCACGAGCATTGCCGCGACGCCAAGCTCCATTGCCAGAGCCATGCGTTCCGGAATCTCAAGCTTAAGGGCGACGACAAGAATTCCCACAAGCAGCAGCGAGAACGTGTGCCCAACGCCCCAGAGCGCTCCGACGATTGATGAACTCCAAAGCCGTTTTCGCTCACTGACAATCGTTGCGACTGCGATGAGGTGGTCGGCGTCCAGTGCGTGCTTCAATCCGAGAATGAACCCGAGGGAGAGAATAGTGAGTGATACCGTTTGCATGAACGCTACATTGCCGATTTTCGTTGGAGAAATGTAGCGTTACTTTTGCAAACAAGCTATAGAACGTACACAACTTACATCTTCCCTTTTATTGACTTGACGACGATGTCTCCCTTCGTAGTAGCGACGACGCCGATCAGCTCATCTTGTTCCTTCTTTGGAACGTTGAATTTGCCCAACGTTGCCTTGAAGTCCACGACCATCGCATCCCATTCCTTCTCCGATATGTTGAGATGCTTGTGTGAATCTTTCATCGTACGTCCAGTGTATTTGCATGGCCCTCCAGTTGCCATGCAGACCATTTCCGTAACGAGATACTTCAGCCCTGCCTTCGGCACACGATCGCGCGCTTCCTTAATCGCGGGGTTGGCGTTCAAGACGTCGTTCACAAGCAGACGCTCGATGTCCGCGGGCGCGGCGGGCACCCCCGGCGCCATCGCCGCGCGGCCCGGCTCCGCGCCGCACGGCTCCGTCCTGGCGGCCGGCGCACCCGCGTGGCGCCCCGAGGACGACGACGTCGAGGAGCCGG
>JANNUB010000074.1:0-1844 GCA_031394795.1 Ignavibacteriota bacterium
TCATCGGTCATTCCCACGGACTTTGTCTTGAGCGCGGCATTTCCAAATCCATTCAATCCATCAACGACAATCGAGTTCGATTTACCGGAAGATGCTTTCGTCTCGTTGAATGTGTTCGATGTTCTCGGCAGGAAAGTTGGCGAGGTTGTGAATGGTAGTTACGGGGCAGGCTATCACGCGACCACATGGAATGCGAAGGATGCCTCAAGCGGCGTGTACTTTGCGCGTTTCACAGCAACGGATATGAACGGCAGTGTGATGCTCTCGAAAATCAGCAAGCTGATACTCAATAAGTAAACAGCAGATGGACTCCATCTACCGCAACAATTCATGGTAGATGGAGTCCATTAGCCTTTTGCCGGAAGATTCTCGTTATGCAAGCGAGCCTTCTCCCATTCGCGAAACCTCGCCACATCCGTCATCAACGAGCGGACCAGCAGCGCGAACACCGCCGCGTCATCAGCAAGGCCGATCAACGGGAGAAGCGCCTCCGGAAGAAAATCAATCGGCGAGAGGATGTACGCGAGAAACAACAGCGACCGCCACGGCACAACGCGGTACGCACCGCTGAACCATCCTTTGAGCAAACGACGAAGGTCTTTGAAGAAATTCGCTTTCTCGACAGGCTCGACTCTGTGGATTATTTCATTCATGCGAGGCACTCTCTGCAAGACGTTTGTTTCGCTTGAGCGACAACAAGACGGAGACAGTGAGAACGGCGGCAATCACACTCAGCGAAATCCCGATAGGGATATGCACGACACCGGTCGTCTCGGCAATCATCTTTGCACCAATGAACATGAGGACAAGAGAAAGTCCGTGCTTGAGATAATACAGCGAGTTCATGACCCCTGCGAGGAGAAAATACAGCGCGCGCAATCCGAGGATGGCAAAGACGTTCGACGAATAGACAATGAACGGGTCACGCGTTATGCCGAACACCGCAGGAATGGAATCAACGGCAAACACCACATCGGTCGTCTCTACCGTAAGCAAAACCAAAAACAATGTCGTAATGAATTGTCTGCCTCCCTTCTTCACGAAGAAGCGGTTTGTTTCGTAGCCGGTTTCAACAGGAAAGAGTTTCTTCGCGAAGCGAATCACGATGTTCTTGTCGGGATGCACTTCGATCTCATCGTTTCTCATGATCTTCCAGCCACTATAGACGAGAATCGCGCCGAAGATCGCCAACAACCATTCGAACTGCGCGATCAGCGCCGCGCCGAGAGCGATGAAGATACCGCGCATCACCAGCGCGCCGAGCACGCCCCAGAACAATACTCGATGCTGAAACTTCGCGGGAACACCGAAGTAGTTGAAGATGAGAATGAAGACAAAAATATTGTCGACCGAGAGCGCTTTCTCGACAAGATAGCCGGTGAGGAACTCCAAACTCACTCGCGTTGCTTCCGCCGTGCCCGTCCTGCTTTGAAGCCAGAAAAAAATTCCAAGATTGAAAAGAAGCGATAGGGTAATCCACACGACACTCCACCATGCCGCCTCCTTCGTGCTTACAGCCTTATCCTTGCGATGAAACACTCCCAGGTCCAACAGCAACAGCGCCAGGATGAATGCCGTGAATACAATGAAGAGGATCGCTTCGTTCTGAGGCATAGGTATCAGTTCTCTCTCGGATCAATACATTGTGTGATCCATGCGGACATCGCCCTTAGACTTTCTTCGCCAATTTCGTGCCCCATGGGGAACTCGTGATACTCCACTGCCGCATGCGCTTGCTCAAGTCTGTCTCGAATTATTCTGCTTGCCTGAACAGGAATGAGTGGATCGGAAGTTCCGTGCGCAACAAAGAAGTCCATTCCGAACACGTCGTTCCAAAGATATTC